>JANWKM010000160.1 GCA_025451395.1 Ilumatobacteraceae bacterium | reverse complement strand
GTCGTCGGCTTCATCGCCGGCGTCGTCGTGATCGCCCTCGTCGTCATCGGCTTCGTCGGCATCATCTTCGTGATCGCCGTCGTGGTCGCCGACTTCGTCACCGTCTTCGTTTTCACCCTGATCGTCACCGTCTTCACCTTGGTCGTCGCTTTCGTCATCGACCGAGGTGGAAGTCTCGTCGTCGATGGTGGTGGAGGTGTCGCCATCGATAGTGGTGGAGGTGTCGTCATCGTCAACCGTGGTCGACGTGTCGTCGGACTGGGTCGTGTCGACCCGCAAATCGAGCGGGTCATTCAGCGATGCGCCAGCGAGACCGGCGATGCCGATCACCAGCACACCTGTGGTGGCACTAATAACGAATAGTCGGCTGGGCTTGTGCTTCATGATGTTTGTCCTTGTCGTGTGGGGAATGGTGTGGGCATTACTGACACGCCGACGAACGACGGTCGGTTTGGTCGTTGTCTCAAGACTTCGTTAATCGTCGCCACCGCCGTCGATGCTGTCGCCCTCTTCGTCGATAGAGGCAACCATCGCGCCGTGTTCTAGGTCGACGCGAATGTCGGTGTGGTGCGTCTCGGACTGGAAGCGAACTTCCACGCGGTCGTCCTCAGTGTTTTGAACTTCGGCGGTGAAGCCGTCAGCGGGGTCGACCGACAAGAGCTCGAGCGTGCCATTCTCCAATCGAACCGTGATCGACCCTCCCTGACCGCTGAATACCTCGGTAACCGGGGGCGGGGGAGCGGTCGTGGGCGAGTCGCTAGTCGCGGTTGCATTGGTGGTCGTTGCCGACCCGGATGTGCCGCCGCCGTTAGTAGTGGAACTCGATGTGGCTACGTCGGTAGTGGTTGTGCTGCCGGTTGACAACTCGGGTTCCGAGCCGGGCATCGAGTCCTCGAACGAACCGTCGATCGTCGCGCGATCCGCGGGCTGTATCTTCGACGAATCGTCCGAGCGCGCGGCGGCGAAGGCACCAACGAAGAAGAGCAGACCGCATGCCGTGCCACCTAGGACCGCCGTGCGGCGTCGTCGCGCGTGGCGTACCCGCCCAAGCATCTGCTCGTAGGCAACGTTGACATCGGGGTACTTTCCGCCAGCGCTCCCAAGCAGTCGCTCGAGTTCTGGATCGTCGAATTCGCTCATCGCGGCATCAACTCCCCACCTGTTTGCCGCGCAACTGCTCTCGACCCTGGTGTAGGTGAAATTTGACGGCGCCCTCGCTGATGCCGAGGGTGCGCGAAATCTCGACGATGGTCAGTCGCTCGACATAGAACAACGCCATCGTCAGGCGCTGTTGGCGCGGAAGCGCGGCCAGCATCGCCGTCGCATCGGCGCCATCGGACCACTCGACACCCTCGGGGCGGGACTCGGTCTCTAGCCGTTCGATGGCCCGCTGCTTACGAGTTTGTCGCCGGTGGTCATCGCGCAGGCAGTTGATCGCCACCCTTCTGATCCACCCAACCGGATCTTCGTAGAACTGCACGCGACGCCAATGGAGGTGGGCTTTGACGAACGCCTCTTGCACCGCGTCGGCCGCCGTCTCTTGATTGCCGGCGACGAGCGTCAAGGCGCGGACGAGGCGCGCGTAATGCGCGCGAAAGAGTGTGTCGAGGCTGTCGGCACTGACAACTTCGTGGATGGCGTCGGCGTCGACGGGCCTTCTCGTCACGACGACCAACGTATGCACAGAGGTGACACGCCAAAACTCTGCCCGAGGTTTGGCAGAAGCGGGAAAGTTTCCTGAATAGAGCCCTCGGCCGGGGCCGATACGGTGTCGGCGTGAGCGAGATCCTAGAAGTCGATCTGTTGCGTTTCGAGAACGGACCAAAGGCACAACGGCGAGCGGTTGTCGATGGTGTTCGCCGCAGCCTGGTTACCGGGTTCGTGTACACGCACCACGATCTGGGCGAGGACATGCTCGACACCGCTTACGGAATGTTGCGAGAGTTCTTCGAGAAACCTCAAGACGTGAAGCAGAGCTTCGTCGCCCCCGAACGCCATGGGCAGACCGGCTACACCGGCTTGTTGGTCGAGACGGCTGCAAACAGCGATGTGCCCGACTGGAAAGAGATGCTCAACTGGGGCCTCACGCTGCCGGCGGGACACCCGCTACGCACGCGTTATCCCTATAGCTACGGCGAGCAAGTGCTTCCTGAATCGGCGGTGCCGGGCATCACCGAGGTGCTTTATGCATTTCATCGCAAGATCGAAGACGTGCAGGTCCGCTTCCTGCGCGTGATCGCCGAGGGACTGGGCTGTCACGAATCGCTCTTCGACGAGATGACGACCAACGGGTCGACGCTGACGCGCGCTATTCGTTACCCGTCGATGGAACAGGCACCGAGCGGCACGCACGTGTGGGCCGGTGCGCACGGCGACATCAACCTGATTACCGCGCTGCCACGTGCGACCGCTCCCGGTTTGCAGGTATTAGTAGATGGTGACTGGATCGATGCCGTCGCACCGGCTGGGCTGGCCATCGTCAATAGCGGCATGATGTTGGAGCGGCTGACGAACGGCGTCATCCCGCCCGGGATACATCGAGTCGTGGCCGCTCCCGGCTACAAAGGCGAGCGCTACAGCGTTGTGCAGTTCTGTCATCCCACCCCGTGGACGCTGCTCAACCCGTTGGCATCGTGCATTACTGCGGACAACCCGCAGCGATGGTCTGGCATGATCAGCGCCGATGCGCTCGATCTCGTGTTGTACGAAATCAATCTGGTCGAGTCGGCGCGTCGTGTTAGTTAGCACATGACCGAGGTCAAAGAACGTGTCGTCGGTGGCGATGTCGTAGTCGCGGTCGACATCGGTGGCACAAAGATTGCCGTCGGCATTGTCACGCTGCAGGGCGAACTGCTGGACCGCACACAGGTGTTGGTCGATCATCGCCTGAAGTCTGAAGAGTTGTTCCAGATGCTGGCCGAGACCGTCGATCAACAGCTGACGCGTGCTCGGGGACAGCACCGCGTGAGTCCCGTTGCCGTCGGGGTCGGCTGTGCGGGACCGATCTCGATCGGGGCCGAAACCGTTTCGCCGCTCAACATCTTTGCCTGGCGCGAGTTTCCACTTCGCCAGCGACTGGCGGCGACTACCTCGCTGCCGGTGTACGGCGAACTCGACGCCAAAGCGTTGGCATTGGCCGAAGGTTGGCTGGGCGCGGCGCAAGGCAAGCAGAACTTTCTGGCGATGGTGGTCAGCACTGGCATCGGCGGAGGAGTGGTGCTGAACGGTCAACTGATGGACGGCGCCACAGGCAATGCTGGCCATGTCGGTCACATCGTCGTCGAACCAAACGGTCGTCGTTGCGAGTGCGGATCGCGCGGGTGCCTCGAGGCCGAAGCTTCCGGGTTGGCGATCGAAGCGATCACCGGGCGACCGCCGACGGAACCCACCTATGAAATCATGCAACGCACCGGGCGACTCGTCGGGCAAGGTGCCGCATCGGTGTGCAATCTGCTCGATATCGATCTTGTTGTCGTCGGTGGATCGGTCGCTCTCGGCTTCGCGGCGACATTTTTCAACTCGGCGCAGGCGTCGCTGGATGAACACGCCAAGTTGTCGTTCGCTCGCGGCGCGCGCATCACACCCGTTCGTCTCGCCGATCAGGGTCCGCTGATCGGTGCCGGTGCGGTCGCGGTGCGCGGCATTCACCGCACTCGGCGCGCAGCGCGCGTGCGCTGATCAGCGAATAGAATCTGCGTTCATGACCAAGATTCGCAGCAGTGACGGCTCGCACATCGACGATCGTCGTGGACAGGGCGGTGGCCTCGGCGGACTATTTCCCGGCGGTGCCGGCTTCCCATTTCCGACAAAGGGTGTCGGCGGAATCTTGGGCATTGTGCTGCTGCTGGCTGCGATGTTTCTTCCCAAGTTGCTTGGTGCTGGTGGCGCTGGCGGTTCTGGTGATGGCTCGCAGACGGCCGTCGGCAGCTCGAACAATCCCGCGGAGTGCGTCACCGAAATCGAAACGATCGTGTGCGGTGTCACCAACGACGTTCAGCTGTACTGGGCCGATGCGATGCCTCAATTCTTCAACAAGCCCTATGAGGTCACCGAAACGGTGTGGTTCACCGGCGGCACCAGCACGGGCTGCGGACAGGCGAGCTCGGAGACCGGGCCGTTCTACTGCCCCGCCGACAATCTCGTGTACATCGATCTCGAGTTCATGCAGCAACTCGAACAGGAATTGATCGGTGCGCCAACCGATCTTGCCGAGCAGTACATCCTCGCTCACGAGTACGGGCATCATGTCCAGAACCTGTTGGGCACGAACGCGATGGTGCAAGAGGTCCAGCAGAACCAGCCCGATAAGGCGAACCAGTATTCAGTGGCGATGGAACTGCAGGCCGACTGCTTCGCAGGCACGTGGGTCGGCGCCCGCGATGTGTTGGAGAGCGAAGCCGAACTGCAAGAGGCCATCGCCGCGGCGGAGGGCGTCGGCGACGACCGCATTCAGCAGAAGACGCAGGGTCGTGTCGACCCGGAGAGCTGGACACACGGCTCGGCCGAGCAACGGCGTACCTGGTTCTTGAAGGGTTACAACTCCAAGGACCCGACTCAGTGCGACACGTTCGCGGAGATCACTGGCTAATCGCTGAACCGGCTAGTCACTGAAACGGCGATACACCCACTCGAGTGGGCCGATCTTGAACTTGTTCAGCCACGCCACAGCGACGATCACCGCGAACAGCCAATAACAGCCGGCGAATGTCAACGCGGTGCCGAGCCCGTCGGGCTTGATCCACTCCCGATTGTTGACCAGCAGGTTGAAGACCAGCACGTGGCCGACGTACAGCGTGAGCGTCATTTGCCCCGCCGATGCCAGCGCGCGAGTGATCGTGGCGTCGTGAGTTCGTTCTGCCAACCAGCCGATGACGCACACGGCCACCACCGACGAGCCGATTGTTGTCAGGGAATAGAGCACCCCGCGATCGAACGGCGCGGTGGAGCGCAGTAGCGGCTGCCACGGCAGATACGAACGCCCGAGGTACCCGAGCACCACGCAGGCAGTTCCGACCGCGATCAGTTGCGTCCGTAGTCGCGCGCTGAACGGCAGCAGGCGACCGAGCACGATGCCCGCGCACAGGAGGAGCAACCACGGCAAGAGTGGGTGAGTGCCGCGCACGAAGGTGTCGAGGACCAGATCGCGGGGTGAACGTGTTACGCCCGAGCTTCCGTACAACAGCCAGCTCGCGTCGTGGTAGAGCGACCACCGCTGCAGCGCGGCCGCGACCAGGGCCGAGGTCACGCCGATGAAGATCAGCCATCGGCTGCGCAGTGTGAAGAGCAATGCGCCCACCATGAAGTACGCGCCGTAGAAGAAGAGGATGGTGCCGGGCCACACCCAGTCGAAGAAGTAGCCGAACGCGAATAGCAGAGCACCACGGCGCGCCAGTTTCCAGCGGTCGGCGCTGATGGCGGCACGATCGCCGCTGGCGCGGCTGCGGCGGGTCAGTAGCGTGATCCCCATGCCAGCGACGGTCACGAACGTTGCCGCGAACCGCGTCGAGAGTGGTCCTTGCCACGGATCGAAGATCCGTTCGAGGAATGTGCGCGGCGGGTAGTCGGCGCCTTGGCCGATCAAGTAGCCGTGGTAATTCATGACGCACACGCCGATCATCGCGATGGCGCGCGCGACATCGAGGTCGATGATGCGACTGCGTGTTGTGTTGCCGTTCGTACTACCGGTCAGATCCACTCGATATCGTCCACCTGTGTCGTGATCAGCGGACGCTGCACGTCGACCCACTCGCCAACCTTCGGCGCCAGTGCATCGGCCTGGACGACGACCATCGACGTGTGCATGTGCGGCGGCTCGAGCAATGCCATGCGTGTATTGGCAAAGTGGAAGGGGCTGAGCGCTTGTTTCGAAGGACTGTCATTCGGTGCGACGCCGTGCGCGGCGCCGGCACCGATCACAACGAGCGTGCCGTCGAACGGCGAGCGAGTGTGGTGATAGCCGGCTATTTCGCCGATGCCGACCGGTTGGGTACTCAACACCTCGGCGTGCAACTGCAAGGCGTCGACCTTGGGTATGCCATGCCACAGCGCGGTGCCCACACGCACCTTGAAGGTCCGCGGCTCATACTTGGCTTGCAGCGCTCGCACCGTCGCCGGCTCGAGGTGGCTGATCCACAGCGGAACGTCGTGCGGTAGCTGGGGCAGCCACGTTTCAATCTCTGCGACACGCGCCGCGTCGGTGCCCGCGAGTGGAAGATGCAATGCGAAGCCGACGAGGCCGAGGTCGAGGTGCTCGACCGTGCGCATCAACGCGGGAAGTTGATCGATTGTGGCGCCGAAGCGACGCATGCTGCTGGCCAACTTCACCATCACCTCGCCGCGATGCCCGCGCAGCACATCTATGTGTTCCGGGCAATCGACCGTCAGCACGGCGGCACCATCGACCGCCGGCGGAGTAAGTGTGGGCGTCAGCACGACGGGCTTCACATCGGACGGGACATCGCCCAGCTCGTGGATGTTGCCGACGCAGACGCGCTCGATCGGGCCGAGAAGTTCGGCGGCCAGCGCGTGCAGTGGCGCTCGCCCGAACCCGTACCCATTTCCCTTGATCACCGGGACCAGCGCCGATCCGTAGGTCAGCGCGGTGGTGGTGACATGCTGCCGCCACGCGGCCTTTTGGACGGTCAGGCGGACGGTCATCCGGTGCCACCGTAGTCTTTTGGCCAATTGTTGAGTTGTCCGATCGGATTTATCGGTCTAACATCTGAGCATGAGCTTGAAGCTGTTCACGTTCCCCAATCCGGTCAACGAGACCTCCGCGCGTCTGGTCGCCGCGGGTGTCGTCGTCCAGGGCGTGGTGTTTCTGATCGTGCGCGAATGGTGGGTGCTGTTGCCATTGACCTTCGGGTTCCTGGCGCGCGTGCTGACTGGTCCGAAGCTGAGTCCACTTGGCCAATTCGTGACCAGGGTGGTGACTCCGCGGCTGCGCGTGCAGCATCGCTTCGTGCCCGGACCGCCGAAGCGGTTCGCGCAAAGCATCGGATTGGTGTTCAGCGGCGGTGCGTTGGCCGCATGGGGTTTCGGAGAGCCGATCGTGAGCTACGCGCTGATCGTCGGTCTCGTCGGCGCCGCGACGCTCGAGTCGGTGTTCGCCATCTGCCTCGGTTGCATCGTGTTCAATCAGCTGATGCGTTGGGGTCTCATCCCCGAAACTGTGTGTGCTGAGTGCGCTCAGATCAAGTCGTCGACGTACGCGCTCTCTCCGTGAAGTCCTTCGTCGAGGCCGACCCGCTCGGTTTCATCGGCGACCCGCACCGGCGTCACCTTGTTGATCAGCCACAACATGCCGAGTGTCGCCACAAACGCCCACGCTGATGAGATCGCGACGGCGGCGCACTGCTTCAAGAAGAACTGAGACTTTCCGTGCAACAAGCCGGTGGCGCCAGCGGGATTGATGGCCGTGGTCGCGAAAACACCGAGGAGCACAATGCCGATGAATCCGCCGACGCCGTGCACGCCCCATACATCAAGCGCGTCGTCCCAGCCCAACTTGTTCTTCAACGCCACGGCGTAGTAGCACACGCCACCGGCGATCACGCCGATGAGAACTGCGGCCGCGGGAGATACGAAGCCAGCGGCGGGAGTAATGGTCGCCAGCCCGGCCACTGCGCCAGTGAGCAGACCAACGAACTTTGGTTTACGCGTCGCTTTCCACTCGATCACGAGCCACGTAATCGCGGCGAATGAAGCTGCCAGATCGGTGTTGATGAACGCGACGACTGTCACCGAGTCGACGCGGAACTCGCTGCCCGCGTTGAATCCGTACCATCCGAACCACAGCAATCCGGTTCCAAGAGCGACGAGCGGGATGCTGTGCGGCCCGCGATCGGAGACGGCTCGCTTGCCGACGAACAAAACCGCCGCCAACGCGGCGATGCCAGCGATGTTGTGCACGACGATGCCGCCGGCGAAATCGAGAACGCCCCAATCGGCGAGGATCCCGCCGCCCCAGACCATGTGGACGAATGGGAAGTACACGAAGAAGAGCCAACCCGTGAGGAACAACATGTACGCCTTGAAGGTGACACGGTTAGCAAAGGCACCCGTGATCAGTGCTGGAGTGATGATCGCGACCCTCATCTGGTAGCCACAGAAGACGAACATCGGGATGCCAGCGTTCAATGGCGATGGAGTATCCAGGTGGATGCCGCGCAGGAACGCCCAGTCGAAGTTGCCGATGAGGCCGTAGAAGTCTGTGTCACCAGCCTTGTTTCCCGAGAACGACAGCGAGAAGCCGCAAGCCCACCACAGAATTGTCGTCCAGCCCATCGAGACGAAGCTCTGCATCATGATCGTCAGCACGTTCTTGCGGCCGACTAATCCGCCATAAAAAAACGCCAAGCCGGGCGTCATCAGCATGACCAAGCTGGTGCACAGCAACATGAAGCCGGTGTCGCCGGTGTTGATCTCCATCAGCGCCGACGCTAGTGCGTCCACGGCTAGTGCTTTTTCACGGTCGGCAGCACTGCGGAGAGGTCACGTTCGCTGACCATTCCCGCCCACACTCCCGCGCCGTACGCCATCCGATCGAGTAACTGAACCGGCGCGTCGAGAGCGATCAACGCAGCAGCTATCGGCAGTCGGCTACGTCTCGATGCCACGGCAAGTAACGCCGCTATTGGCCACCACACACGCGTCGTTGCGTCTGCCAGTTGCCGACCGGCTGCGAGCGTGCCCAAACCGACGAGCCGCGCCGATTCGACGGCGGGAACATCGCGGAGCTTGCGGTGCAGCAGAACGGTCGTGCCGGCGACCACGCCGAGAGCGAGCAACGGTCGTCGCAGAATCACGAGTGCCCATGCCACGGCGCTCCACACACTCATCCGAACGGGAGCTAGCGCGCCAGGGTGCCGCGCTGCCAACGGCGCGGCGGAGCGACCGAATGCGAAACGTTGCTGTATGAGTGTGGACAGCGAGCCGCGTGGTTGATGTAACACGATCGACTTCGGCTCGTAGCGACAGCGATGTCCCGCCGCGATCAGCCGCCACACGAGATCGACGTCTTCGCCGGTGCGCAGATCCTCATCGAACCCGCCGATCGCTCGGACCGCATCGGTGCGAC
>JANWKM010000159.1 GCA_025451395.1 Ilumatobacteraceae bacterium | reverse complement strand
GAGGAGATCGAGCGCGGCGGTAGCTACAACGACTTCCACCCCGACCGAGTGGCCATGCAGGACGCCACCGCCCAGATGGCGCTGCTCCAATTCATGACCGCCGGCCTGCCGACCACAGCCGCTCCCAGCACCGTGCATTGCGATCACCTGATCTCGGCCAAGGTTGGCGCCAAGGTTGATCTCGGTGTCGCCCTCGACACCAACCGCGAGGTGTACGAGTTCCTGCGATCGGTGAGCGCCAAGTTCGGCATCGGGTTCTGGGGGCCGGGCAGCGGAATCATCCACCAGGTTGTGCTCGAGCATTACGCGTTTCCGGGCGGGATGATGATCGGCACGGACAGTCACACGCCGAACGCGGGTGGCCTTGGCATGGTGGCGATCGGTGTCGGTGGCGCCGATGCGGTCGACGTGATGACCGGCTTTCCGTTCAACGTGCGGTGGCCGAAAGTGATCGGCGTCAAACTTGTCGGAACACTGAGCGGCTGGAGCAGTCCCAAGGACGTCATCTTGGAAGTCGCGCGCGTGCTCACCGTTGAAGGCGGCACTGGTGCGATCGTCGAGTATCACGGTCCCGGTGCCGACACGATTTCGGCGACGGGCAAGGCCACGATCTGCAACATGGGTGCCGAGATCGGCGCCACGTGCAGCGTCTTCGGTTACGACGACAACATGGCGATATACCTCAAGGCGACGGGGCGAGAGGCGATTGCCGATGCGGCCAGCAAAGTTGTGAATGAACTGCGCGCCGACGGCGGTGCGTTGTACGACCAGTTGATCGAGATCGATCTCGACCAACTGAAGCCGTTGATCAACGGTCCCCACTCACCCGACCGCGCCAATCGCGTCGGCACTGCGGTCGGTGCCGAAGCGCGTGCGAACGGTTGGCCGTTGGACATCTCCGCGGCACTGATCGGCAGCTGCACGAACAGCAGCTACGAAGACATCACCCGTGCCGCGTCGATCGCCCGGCAGGCAGCCGCTCGCGGTTTGAAGGTGCGCACGCCGCTGTTGGTCTCGCCGGGCAGTGAGCAGATCCGCGCCACCATCGAACGTGATGGACTGATCGCCGATCTGGAAGCGATCGGCGCAACGGTGCTCGCCAACGCGTGTGGTCCGTGCATCGGCCAGTGGGATCGGCCACCCGCCGAGAACAACAAGCCGAACACGATCGTCAACTCGTTCAATCGCAACTTCCCGAAGCGCAACGACGGCTCGGCCAACACGTTGAGTTTTGTGACGTCTCCCGACACGGTCGTTGCGCTTGCACTGTCAGGTCAACTCGACTTCGACCCGACAGTCGACACGCTCAAGGCTCCAGCGGGCGGCGACGTGTTGTTGGCGCCACCTGTCGGCGAGGTGCTGCCGGCCAAGGGTTACCACCCCGGCGAGAATACGTTTACTCCTCCACCGGCCGACGGCACCAAGGTCAAGGTGGCGGTATCCCCCACGAGTGATCGCCTGCAGCTCCTCACCGCGTTCGCACCATGGGACGGCAACGATTACCGCGGGCTTCCGATCTTGATGAAGGCCAAGGGTAAGTGCACGACCGACCACATCTCGGCGGCTGGCAAGTGGCTGGCTTATCGCGGGCACCTCGAGAACATCTCCGGCAATTTGTTCCTCGGCGCGGTGAGCGCGTTCGACCGCCCGGTCGGCGAAGGTGTCGACTTTCGCGACGGCAGTCCCGACTCACTCCCCAATCTCGCCAAGAAGTACAGCGAGGCCGGTATTCGCTGGGTCGCGATCGGCGATCGCAACTACGGCGAGGGTTCCTCACGCGAGCACGCGGCGATGGAACCACGCTTCCGCGGCGGAGTCGTGATCATCACACGCAGCTTCGCCCGCATCCACGAAACGAACTTGAAGAAGCAGGGACTCGTGCCGCTGACATTCGCAAACCCCGACACCTACGACCTGATCGAGGAGGACGACCGGATCACGGTACTCGACCTGCCACCGGTGCCGGGTAAGAACGTGCGCTGTCAGATCGTGAAGCGCGATGGCAAGGCGATCGATTTCGAGGGTGTGCACACGTTCAGCGACGAACAGGTCGAATGGTTCAGGGCGGGCTCGGCGTTGAACGTTGTCCGCCGCAAGGTGGCCGCGGCTAAGTAAGACTGTGGCGATGACTGAACGAACCGACCCACCTGCCCAGGCGGACGAGAAGACGATGCTCGTCGCCTTCCTCGACTACTACCGCGCCTCACTCATCTTGAAGTCCGAGGGACTCACCGACGAGCAAGCCCGCACGTGTGCCGTGCCACCGAGTGACCTCAACATCACCGGCCTCATCCGACACATGGCCGAGGTCGAGCGCGCGTGGTTTCAGCGCTGGTTCATCGAGAACGGCGCCAAGCCGATCTGGTACGGCGATCACGACCCAGATGGCGACATCCACGCCGGCCCCAACGACACGCTCGCCGACGCGATCGCGGCGTGGGAGATCGAGGTCAAGCGCGCACGCGAGATCACCGCGACTGCGAAACCGGACGACATCGCCAAGAAGGTTGCCACCGAACCCGAGCGCGCCGGATTTCAGCCAAGCATGCGCTGGATCCTGACGCACATGATCGAGGAGTACGCGCGCCACTGCGGCCACGCCGACCTCATCCGCGAGAGCATCGACGGCGTCACCGGCGACTAATCCCTATCCGAGGGTTTCCTCCCGCCGCGCCTGGTTCGAGGGTTTCCTCCCCGCCCGCGGGGAGGAAACCCTCGGACGGGAGCAAACCCTCGGACTTGGATTCAGTCGTGGCCTGGGCGGCGATCCTTTTCCTTTTTGTGGTCGCCTTTGTAACCAGGAGGGAGCGCCAACGCGATCTCTTGCTTGGTCGGCTTGCCGTGAGTGCGACTCTCCTCGGGCAGCAGATCCATGATCGCCTGCATGATCGTCGCCGTGTCGGCCTCGACGTCTCCATAGGCGAGAGTGATCGGCTCGCCGACGGTGATGGTCACAGTCGGTGGCGTGACCAGGTTGAGCACGTTCGGTATCCGTGCCGAGCGCGGCCACACCTTCTCGGTGCCCCACAGCCCGATCGGGATGACAGGAACCGGTTCGTTCAACGACTCATTGGCAAGCGCGGCCAGCCGCGCAGCACCCCAGCGACCCTTCAACACCGGCTTGTAGAACGCCTTGCCGCGCGGAATCGTGCCTTGCGGCATGATCGCGACGAGGTCGCCGTTCGCGAGAGCGTCCGCCGCCGCCTGTAGTGGTTCGTCACTACCCGTTCCGCGGTCGACACGAATGCCACCCATCGCCGCCGCCAGCTGCCCGAGGACGGGCGCGTCGAAGACTTCCTTCTTGCCGAGGAAGCGGACTGTGCGTTCGGTGCGCGCGATGGCAACGCCGATCGCTGCCGCGTCGAAGTAACTGCGGTGGTTGCCAACGAGGATGGCGGCACCCGCCTCCGGAATGTTTTCGGTGCCTTCGATTCGAAACTTCGCGAATGGAAAGAAAAATGGATGCGTGACGCTCAACGCCAGTCGTTGCAGATCCATGTTGGTCCCCTGACGCTTCCGCTTGTCGCTCACTGCCGTTGGTGCTGCGAGAGAGATCGTCGGCCACCGACGTGCCGCCGCCATCAACACCATACGCGGGTCGGGATTGACGACAAACGGGTTGCCAACCGCTGAGAGCAGCGGCGCGTCGTACACGCTGTCGCTGTAGGCGAAACTCTCGGCCAACTGCACGCCGTTGCGCGTCGCCCACTCGCTAACTGCGGCAAGTTTGCCGGCGCTCCACACGAACGGACCGTCGAGTGTTCCGTTGTAGGTGTCGTCGTCGACATCGACGCCGTACCGCGTCGCGACAACGTCGTCGAGGCCGAGCCGATCGGCTAGCGGCTTCACCAGGTCGTACGGAGTCGTAGTTGCCAGCACGATCGCGCGGCCGGCGGCGCGGTGCTCTTCGAAGAGTGGCGCGGCCAACGGTTGCACCATCGCCATCAAAGCGTCGGCAACTCCCTCGGCGGCCTGCTGCACGAGCTTGCGCGACCGACCCTTCGCCAGATTCGCTCCCTGGCGCGCCAGAGCCATCGAGGGCAACGTCTCACCGATCCTGTTGAACAGCCCGTAGAGCAGCGATTCACCCGGAAACGAGCGAGTCAACAATCCGGCTTCGCGCATCGCCTTCGAGAAAACGGTGCCGCTCGCACCGACGAGCAGCGTGCGATCGAGATCGAAGAACGCAGCACCGGTCACGGCGTGCAGGGTACGTCCAAATGGGAGAAGCCCCGCTTGGGGAAGCGGGGCTTCTCAACCAGGAACCCTGTAGTTGGGGGAACCACATTGTTGGGTTCTGTCGAGTGGGTCATTGGGGGACGACCCACACCGATCATGTGAAATTATGCACGAGATCGACCCATCTTTCAAGCCGTATCCGACGATGTTCGATATCGTTTTTCGTGATGGATCTCCGCCAACTGACGACCCTGGTGGCGATCGCAGACCACGGCTCCTTCTCGGCGGCCGCCCGTGCGCTGTACACGGTGCAATCCAACGTCAGCGGCCATATCGCCCGCCTGGAGAAGGAACTCGGCGTGGTCCTCGTCGATCGCCAGCGTGGCGGACTGACCGAGGACGGCCTGCTGGTAGTTGAGCGCGCACGCAGAGTGCTCTTCGAGGTCGACGACATCACCGCCGACATGGCCTCTCGTGGCGACGAGGTGCGCGGCGACACTCGCTTCGGGGTCATCGGCACCACCGCTCGCTGGCTGCTCCCCCAGTTACTGACTCAACTCGGCAACCAGCACCCGGGGGTGCACGTCATCGTGCACGAGGGCAACACCAGTGGCCTGCTACCCCGGCTGGTGGCGCAGCAGCTCGATGCCACCATCGTGCAGTTACCGGTCGACGAACTCGACGTCATGGTCGAGCCGCTGTTCGCCGAGGACCTCGTGCTGTTGGTGCACTCGCAACACCATCTCGCCAAGCACGATTCGATCGGTCTCGTCGAGCTAGCCGACGAACGGCTGATGTTGCCACCGCGCGGTGCCGCGCTGCGCCGCGCGATCGACCGCGCTGCGGGCAGCGTCGGCGTCGAACTGCTTCCGCAAGTCGAGATCGATGGCGTCCGGTTGCTGACGTCACTGGCGTTCGACGGTTATGGGGCCGCCATCGTTCCGGCGACGGCCGTGCCGCGCTGGCTGACCGGCGACTTCAAGTGCATCGCTGTTCCCGAGTTGCCGCGTCGAGTCGTCGGCTGGGTGCAGCGCCGTCGGCCGAGTCCCGGCTCGCCAACACGCGCGCTACTGAGTGTGCTGCGCGAGGTGGTGGCGACACAGGGCGGCGAGCAAGCTGGCGTATACGTCGGCGTCGAGCTGTAACGTCGAGCCGTGCCGTCCGTCGCCCTTCACCCGCTGGTGCCGGGTTCGGTTCGTTCCGAAATTCGCGACTTCGGTGGCCGCGACGTGGTGTGGATGGAAGTGGACAGCAGCTCGCGCCAGGGAGCGTTGTCGAGCGATTCGTCGTCGATGCTCGAACACGCGGCCGCGACCGCGCTGAAACAACGGTTGCCGCTTGTCGGTGTGTTGCGCTCCAGCGGCGCCGACATCGTTGAAGGATTCGCGGCGTTGCATGGTTGGGGTCGGGCGGCACGGGCGATGGCGGCGTGCTCGGGCATCGTGCCGACGGTGCTCATCGTCGATGGGCCCGCCGTATCCGGCCCGGCCCTCCTGCTCGGTATTGCCGACCACGTGATCATGACCGAGGCTGCCTATGCCTTCGTCAGTGGACCGACGATGGTGGCCGAGTTCACCGGTGTCGTCATCGACAACGACGAGCTCGGCGGCGCCGTCAGCCATAGTCGCTACAGCGGTTCCGCGTCGCTCGTCACGACGGGCATCGCCGAGGCGATCGACATCGCCGAGCTGCTGCTCGCCTACTTCCCGCAACACAACGACGAGGAACCGCCGCGTTGGCCGACCGATGATGATGTCGAACGCCTCACGCCCGAGGCCGGCGAGCTGATCCCCGAGTCATCGAATGGCAGTTACGACGTGCGCGGTGTCATCCGTGCGCTTGCCGACGACGGCGATCTGCTCGAGCTGCGGCCACGGTGGGCGGCCAACGTCGTCACCGCCTTCATCACCGTCGGCGGTATGCCCGTCGGTGTCGTGGCCAACCAACCGCTGGCGCTCGCCGGCACTCTCGACATCCCGGCTTCGCAGAAGGCTGCCCGATTTGTCACCACGTGCGATGCGTTCAACCTGCCGATCATCACGCTCGTCGACACGCCGGGGTTCTACCCGGGCAAGGACCTCGAGTGGCGCGGCATGATCCGCCACGGCGCGCAATTGGTGTTCGCCTACGGCCGATCGACGGTGCCGCGCATCTGCGTGATCCTGCGCAAGAGCTACGGCGGCGCCCACATCGTCATGGACTCGAAGCGCATGGGCAACGACCTCTGTATTGCCTGGCCGTGTGCCGAGTTGGCAGTAATGGGCGCCGGGCAAGCGGCGGCGATCCTGCAGCGGCGCGCCACCGAGGACGAGCGCTTCGAGTTCGAAGCCGACTACACCAAGCGCCTGTTGAATCCCTACGTCGCGGCCGAGCGAGGGTTGATCGACGCGGTGATCGAGCCGGCCGACACGCGTCGGATCGTCGCGCGCGCCTTGACGATGCTGGTCGACAAACGCGAGCAGCTACAGGAACGCCCCCACGACAACACGCCCTTATAAGCTGACATCGATGCCCGACACCATCACCATCACCGATGATCGCACCGGTAAGACCGTCACGGTCCCGATCGAGAACGGAACGTTCCCGGCCACCGGCGTGCGCGACCTCGACCCGTCACTATTCATCTATGACCCGGCGTACATGCAAACTGCCGCGACCAAAAGCGCCATCACCTACCTCGACGGTGACGCCGGCATTCTTCGCTACCGCGGGTATCCGATCGAGCAACTCGCCGAGAAAAGCACCTATCTCGAGGTTGCATATCTGCTGCTCAACGGTGAGCTACCCGACAGGGAGCAGCTCGCCAAGTGGACCGACGACGTCGTGCATCACACGTTCATTCACGAGAACATGCGCAAGCGCTTCGTCGACGGTTTCCATTACGACGCGCATCCGATGGGAATGCTGGTCAGCGCGGTGGCCGCGCTCGGCACGTTCTACAACGACGCCAAGGACATCCACGACAAGGAGAGCCGCGACAAGCAGATCCTGCGCTTGATCGCGTAGATGCCGACGCTGGCCGCGATGTGCTACCGCTTCTCACTCGGCTTGCCGTTCGTGTACCCCGACAACAATCTGACGTTCCCCGCCAACTTCCTCAACATGATGTGGAAAGTGGGTGACTACGTGATCGATCCCCGCCTCGAGCGGGCGATGGACGTGTTGTTCATCTTGCACGCCGATCACGAGCAGAACTGCGGCACCACCGCGATGCGAGTTGTGGGTTCCAGCGGAACCGATCCCTACTCCGCCGCGGCGGCGGCAGCTGCGGCGCTGTACGGACCGGCGCACGGCGGTGCCAACGAGGGCGCCGTTCGCATGCTGGCCGACATTGGTTCGATGAACAACGTTCCCGCG
>JANWKM010000158.1 GCA_025451395.1 Ilumatobacteraceae bacterium | reverse complement strand
TGTGGATCATGAATGCCGACGGATCGAACGTTCGCAATCTGGTCAACGATCCGGACTTCTCCGATTGGGGTCCGGCGTGGTCACCCGACGGCACGTCGATCGCGTTCAACACGAATAGAGCCGGTGGACATGGCATCTGGGTGATGGACGCCGACGGTTCCCAGCAGCGAGCGGTCACCACCAGCCACGGTGAATATCCGACCTGGTCTCCTGACTCGCAATCGATTGCGTACTCGGGCGGTGGTTACTACGATATTCGTCGCGTCAATGTCGACGGAACGGATGACGAGCTGATTATCGGTGACCCCGCGTACGAGATGGGTCCGGCATGGTCGCCCGATGGCGAATGGATCGCGTTTCACACGCAGGCCGACTTCGACGTGCTGGAAGAACGCGGCATGGGACCGGAGATGGAGATCCATCTGATTCGGCCGGACGGCACCGACGACCATCGGATCACCGACAATCACCTTGAGGACAGCTTTGCTGTCTGGTCGCCGGATGGCCAGTACCTGATGTGGGTCCGTCACGGACAGATCGTGGTTGGTCGTCCCGATGGTTCTGGCGTGGTCGAGATCGGCGCGGGGAACTTCCCATCGTGGATTGCGTAGGCCTCGCGATTTGAACCATGGCCACGCCCACGGGTGCGTGTAGGTGTCGCCGATGACACCCGGCCGCACCCATGAGCGCCGGGGAGGTGTCACGCAGCGGGGGATAGGAGCGCGCAGACGTCAGGTCACGTGGGGCAGGTTGTGTCGAAGTACGTCCCAATGGTGTCGCTGGCGGCGTTGACCTCGGGCGTGTTCAACGTCGCAACCGCCGCCTGTACGTCGGGGTCGTCCACGTCGTTGTTGTTGGCCGCGAGGACGGCGCCATATGCCTGATACGCGAGGGACAAAATCGTCAGCTCGTCAGTGAGGTCCGCTGGCATCAACGCTGCCAGTTCGGCGAAGGCCTGCGCGAAGTCAGTCTGTGCGCCCGGTGTATACGCGGCCGACATCGTCGTGATGTATTTCACCAAGACGGCCTGGCAATCGGTCGCGCCCGGCACGCCGGGCGCCAGGGTGACTCCTGGTGGGAGTGTTGCGTTGCTCGTGTTGACGTCTTCAACCGTCAGCTTTTTGCCGTCGTCGCTGCACGCACCTACGCCGATGACGGCGACGCCGGCGAAAGCCGTGAACAGCAAAGCGCGGGAGTGTGTGTGGGTGCGGTTCATGCCGCCAAGTCTGGCAGCTTTCAAGTGAGTTGTATTGCCAGGGCGGCGGTGTCGCTGACAGGCAATTGGCATACATGATCACGACATACGTACGCCATGCCGTTGGCTCGCTGCGCCCAAAGTGGGCTGTCGTAGCGTTCACCCCACGCGAGCACGGCGTTTGGTAACCAGCGCTGTTGCACTTCTTTGACCAAATCGAGACGGTCGCCGGTCACGACGACCTCGGTGGTACCCGCGTGACGCAACCAAACCGCACTGATTGCCTGCGAGAAGCCACTCGGTGCTTGCGGGATGGCGCGGCCCAGCAAGCGCAGGATCTGATCGGCGTGTTGCGTATAGCGAGCCTCACCGGTGAGAGCGCCCAGTCGGTACAACGCCAGCGCCGCGGTCGAGTTAGCAGATGGCGTCGCGTTGTCGAACAGTTCCTTCTGGCGCGCGACAAGGGGCTCACCGTCATCGGGTGTGGTGAATACGCCTCCGCGATCTACGTCCCAGAAATGGTCGAGCAGTACATCGACGACGTCCTGCGCGGCTGCGATCCAGCGCGATTGTCCGGTGAGCTCTCCGAGCCGTGTGAAACCGTCGATCACAGCCGCATGATCACCAGCCAACGCCTGGTGACGCGCCTGCGGCTCGCCAGTGGCGTGCCACGAGCGGTGCCACCGGCCATCGGGTCGCCGCAGAGACCGCAGCAGGAACTCGCCGTTTGCAACCGCGGCCGCCGCCCAATCGGCACGATCGAAAATTGCGGCGGCCTCGCAGAGGGAAGCGAGCATCAACCCGTTCCACTCGGTGAGCACCTTGTCGTCGAGTCCGGGCCGAAGTCGACCACAACGCGCCTCGAACAGGGCTTGGCGCGCCGCCTCGATGTGCGCGGGTCGCTCCAATTCACCGCGGTGATGGAGGCGAGCGGGGATCGTGCGACCTTCGAAGTTGCCCTCCTCGGTGAACTCGTACCACGCCAGTGCCGCGTCGGCGTCGTCGCCGAGCACGTCCCGCACCTCAGCGGTCGTCCACGTGTGGAACAGTCCCTCGTGGCCATGGCCGTACTCGTCGGGCGAGTCGGCATCCTCCGCGCAGTAGAAGCCACCGTCGGAATGACGCAGATCGCGCAGCACATACTCGACGGTCTCCTCCACAACTTGCCGGTAGCGGGGGAGTCCAGTCACGACGGCCGCATGCGAATACACCCGCACGAACAGCGCTTGGTCGTACAACATCTTTTCGAAATGCGGCACCAGCCACTGCGCGTCAACCGAGTAGCGAGCGAACCCGCCACCGATGTGGTCGTAGATACCACCGCTCGCCATCGCGTCAAGCGAAGTCGTGAGGATCGTCGATCGAACATCATTCGGTTCGTGCAGTAGCGATTGCGCGACGAGGTCAAGGCTCATCGTCGATGGGAACTTCGGAGCGGGACCAAAGCCGCCCCAACGCGAATCGAAGTTGTCGGCGAGATGGTCGAGGCCGAGTTCGACGAGCTCGATACCCGGCACATCGGCGAGGGGCGTCACCAACGCGGTGCGGCGCAACGATTCGGTCAGCGCGGTGATGTTCTGCTTGATGTCGTCGGGTCGCGTGCGCCATACATCGTCGATGGCCGCCAGCAACTGCAGGAACTGTGGTTTCGGAAAGTATGTGCCGCCGTAGAACGGCTCGCCTGTCGGCGTCATGAACACCGTCATCGGCCAGCCACCGCGACCGGTCATTGCTTGCACGGCGTCCATGTAGATCGACTCGACGTCCGGGCGTTCTTCGCGATCGACCTTTACGTTGACGAACAGCTCGTTCATCCGCGCCGAGACAGCGGCGTCCTCGAAGCACTCGTGCGCCATCACATGGCACCAATGGCACGCCGAGTAACCGACACTCAACAGCACCGGCACGTTTCGTTCGGCGGCCGTTGCGAACGCCTCCGGCCCCCACGCGAACCAATCGACTGGGTTGTCGCGGTGCTGTCGTAGGTATGGAGACGTTTCCTGTGCGAGACGATTCACGGTACGCAGTACGTCACGGCTTAGGCGCCGATCGCGTGATAGCCACCGTCGACGTGAATCACTTCACCGGTCGTCGCCGGGAACCAATCGCTGAGCATCACGATGCACGCCTTGGCAACGGCCGATGAATCGGTCACGTCCCAACCGAGCGGCGCCCGTTCTCCCCATACGTCTTCGAACTTCTTGAAGCCAGGGATGCTCTTCGCGGCCATCGTCTTCACCGGTCCAGCGGCGACGAGATTGCTGCGGATGCCCTTCGAGCCGAGATCTTTCGCCAGATAACGACTGACGCTCTCGAGTGCGCTCTTGGCGACGCCCATCCAGTTGTATGCCGGCCAGGCGACGGTGTTGTCGAAGTCGAGTCCGACGAACGCACCGCCGTTTGTCATCAACGGTACGAACGCCTCGGCGAGCGCCTTTAGCGAATACGCGCTGATGTGTAATGCCACCGACACGTCCTCCCACTGTGGTGCCATGAAATCGTCGCCGAGACACGACTCCGGCGCGAAGCCGATGCTGTGCAGCACGCCATCAACGCGCCCCCACTTCTTCTCGAGCGCCTCGCGCACGCTGACGAGGTGCGCCGGTTGCGTGACATCGAGCTCGAACACGTCGGCAGGCTGCGGCAACTTGCGACCCGTGCGCTCGGTCAGGCTCAGCGCCCGGCCGGCACCGGTGAGCACGATCTGGGCGCCCTCCTGCTGTGCAAGCACCGCCACCCCGTATGCAAGCGAGGCATCGGTGAGGACGCCAGTAATAACAATGTTCTTGCCGTCGAGAAGGCCCATGCAGCCAGCGTAACCGGCCCTCCCTGCCGTTAAGGATGGGGTTAAGAGGGTGTGCAAGGCTGAACCGATGCGCATCGGTTTCTTGGGCGGCACCGGCCCCGCTGGTCGCGCGCTCTCTGCGCGGCTTGCTTCGGTCGGTTTCGACGCAGTGATCGGGTCGCGTTCGAAGTACCGAGCGATGGAGGCACGCGACAGCATCGTCGAGAAGTGGCCAGATCTTGCACCACGGCTCACCTTTGCCGACAACGCGGGTGCCGCCGACTGCGACATCGTGATCATCGCAACGCCGTGGGATGGAGCGGCCACCATCGCGCAAGAACACAAGGTGGCACTTGAGGGCAAGATCGTGGTCAGCATGGCCAACGCGCTGGTGCGAGTGGGCCACGAGTTCCAACCGCTGGTTCCGCCGCGGGGGAGTGTCGCTGCGCACGTGCAGGCGGCCGTGCCGAAGTGCCGAGTCGTCGCCGCGTTTCACCACCTACCGGCGACCGAACTCGGCCATATCGGCGAGCCGATCGATAGTGACGTGTTGATCTGTGGCGATGATCCGGCGGCGGTCATCACCATCAGCGAGATCGTCAGCAAGATTCCCGGCTGTCGTCCGCTGGATGCCGGCGAACTGTCGAACGCAACCGCGATCGAGGCGTTCACGGCTGTGTTGTTGCAACTCAATGTTCGCTACAAGACGCGCGTCGCACCGAAATTGACCGGCATCAAGGGTGATCCGCGTGCCGCCAAGTCGCCCAGTTCATCCAAGCCGGTATCGTCGCCCACGTGACGATGCGACTGTACGACACCGCCCGCCAAGCGGTGGTGCCGTTCGAGCCCGGCGAACAGGTGCTGATGTACACATGCGGCATCACGCCCTACGACGCCACCCATCTCGGTCACGCGGCCACGTTCATCAACTACGACGTGTTGCAGCGACGACTGATCGACATCGGGCACACCGTTCGCTGTGTGCGCAACGTCACCGACGTCGACGATCCGCTGTTTGCGAAGGCGCGCGAGTTGGGCGTGCACTATCTTGACCTCGCCGCTGGCGAGGAAGCGCGTTTCGAACGCGATATGCAGGCGTTGAATGCTCTGCCCGTGTACAGCTCGCCGCGTGCGTCCAGCGCGATCCCCGACATTCGCGGCTTCATTGGCATGGTGCTCGAACGCGGCTTTGCATACGAGGCAGGTGGCAGCGTCTACTTCGATGTCTCGAAGTTCCCGTCGTTCGGCAGTCTCAGCCATTACAGCGAGGAGCAGATGATCGCGCTTGCTCGCCAACGCGGTGGCAACGTGGAAGACCCGCACAAACGCCAGCCGCTCGACTTTGTGCTGTGGCATCCATCGCTGCCCGACGAGCCCAGCTGGGACACCATGTGGGGTCCCGGTCGACCTGGTTGGCACATTGAGTGCAGTGCGCTGGCCTTACGCGAGTTCGGCACCACCATCGACCTGCACGGTGGTGGCACCGACCTCATCTTTCCGCACCACGAGTCCGAGCGTGCGCAGAGCGAAGCCGCGACCGGTGAACCGTTCGTGAAGCACTGGATGCATGTGGCGATGGTGTTCATGGACGGCCAGAAGATGTCGAAGAGCATCGGCAATCTGGTGTTCGTCGACAAGCTGCGCACCGAGTACGACCCGCGGGCGATTCGTCTCGCCATCATCGAGCACCACTATCGCAAAGAGTGGGAGTGGGACGACACTCTGATGCCGCGCAACGCAGCTCGTCTTCACTCTTGGCTCACCGCCCCACACGGTGAGAGCGGCGTGATCGATGACGTTCGAGCGGCGCTCGACGACGAACTCGATACGCCTGCTGCTCTCGCGGCGATCGACGCGGCGGCGGCGGCGGGGCACAGCGTCGAAGATGCTGCAGCGCTATTGGGCGTGCCCCTGTCGGACCCGGTCTGACCTAACATCACGCACGTGAACGCTCAAGGCGCAGGGAAGTTGCAGGAACGGTTCCGCCGTATCGCGCAGCCCGTGTCGAAGAAACTGTGGAAGTTTCGCCTCGAAGGGTTCGACCGGCTACCGGCTGAAGGTCCTGCCATTCTTTGCCCGAACCATGTCAGCTTCCTCGACTCTGCGTTCTTGATGCTGCAGGTGTTTCGCAACATCAGTTTCGTCGGCAAAGCCGAGTACATGGATTCGTGGAAGACCAAGTTTCTCTTCCCGGCCATGGGGATGATTCCGATCGATCGCGCCGGTGGCGACAAGAGTCAAGCTGCACTCGATGTTGCCGAGCGCGTGCTGCGACGTGGCGAACTGTTCGGCATCTTCCCTGAGGGCACTCGCAGCCGCGACGGAGATCTGTACAAGGGCCGCACGGGCGCGGCACGGCTAGCGATGAAAGTCGGCTGCCCGATCTTTCCGGTTGGTGTGCTCGGTACGCGCGAGATTCAGCCGCCGGACGCCAAGTTCCCCAAGTTTCGTCGCGAGTGCACGATCAAGATCGGTCGGCCGATCAACGTCGCGCGCTATGCGAATCGCGGTGAGGACCAGCACCTCGTGTTGCGCCAGATCACCGATGAGTTGATGTTCGAGATCCGTGAACTCACCGGTCAGAACTATCGCAATGTATACGCGGGCAAGACGGCTGAAACCGAGCCCACGATCGCCGCCAAAGTGGCGACGGTCAGCGATGCCGATGCGGGTCTCGTGCTCGTCGGAGCGGGCGCCAGAGACTGAATAGCGCGGGTGTAAATGCCCGGTTAGCTGCAGCGGGTCAGTCGTAGACTTGATGCTCTATGGCCGAGATAACGATTTCACTCCCGGATGGTTCGCAGCGCTCCCTTGCCAAGGGTGCCACCGCGACCACCCTCGCAGAGTCGATCGGATCGCGGCTGGCCAAGGCCGCGGTCGCCGCGGTGGTCGACGGCGCGGAGGTCGATCTCGGTCGACCATTGCCGTCGGGGGCGCAGGTAGCGATCATCACTGGCGATAGCGACGAAGGTCGCCACGTGCTTCGCCACAGCACGGCACACGTGATGGCACAGGCCGTGACGCAGTTGTTTCCCGGCGCGAAGTTCTCGATCGGGCCGGCGATCGTCGACGGTTTCTACTACGACTTCGAATTGCCCGGCGGACGCACGTTCACAGAATCCGATCTGGAGGCGATCGAGGCGCGCATGCGCGAGATCATCAAGGCCGACCAACCCTTCGTGCGCGCCGAGATGCCAGCGGCCGACGCGCTACGCCTGTTCGCCGATCAACCCTACAAGCGCGAGATCATCGAGCGAGTCAGTTCCGGCGCTGCCGACAATGAGGATGTCAGCGAAGTCGGCAGCGACGAATCGATCAGCGTGTATCGCAACACGCCCGAGTTCGTCGACCTCTGCCGCGGCCCGCACGTGCCCAGCACGGGCAGGCTCGGTCACTTCAAGTTGATGAAGGTGGCCGGCGCGTACTGGCGAGGAAACGAGAAAGGGCCGATGCTGCAACGCATCTACGGCACTGCGTGGGAGAGCAATGCGGCGCTCGACGAGCATCTGCATCGTTTGGAGGAGGCTGAGAAGCGCGATCATCGCAAGCTCGCCACTGAACTCGATCTGCTCAGCTTTCCCAGTCAACTGGGCGGCGGTCTCGCGGTGTGGCACCCCAAGGGCGGAATCGTTCGCAAGGTGATGGAGGACTACAGCCGCGACCGGCACATCAACGGTGGCTATCAGTTCGTCTTCACTCCGCATCTCGCGAACGCCAACCTGTTCCGGCAATCGGGCCACCTTGATTTTTATCGGGACAACATGTACCCGCCGATGGAGATGGACAACGGCACGTACTACCCGAAGCCGATGAACTGCCCGATGCACTGCTTGATCTTTGACGCTCGCCAGCGCAGTTATCGCGAGTTACCGTTGCGACTGTTCGAGCTCGGCACGGTGTACCGCTACGAGCGGGCCGGGACATTGCACGGCCTGATGCGTATTCGCGGGTTCACCCAGGACGACAGTCACATCTTTTGCACCGACGAACAGCTGCAAGAAGAAATCGCTTCACTGCTCGACTTCGTGATGAGCGTGCTACGCGCGTTCGGCTTCACTGAGTTCACCGCCAACCTCTCCACAAAGGATCCGCTGAAGTACGTCGGTAGCGACGAGGCGTGGGCGCGTGCAACCGATGCCCTGCAACTCGCGCTCGACAAGTACGGGTTGCCGCACAAGATCAAAGAAGGTGATGCCGCGTTCTACGGTCCGAAGATCGACATCGACGTGAAGGACGCGATCGGCCGTACGTGGCAGCTCAGCACGATTCAGTGCGACTTCGCGCTGCCCGAGCGCTTCAACCTGGAATACATCGGCGCCGACAATGCCCGCCACCGGCCGATCATGTTGCATCGCGCGTTGTTCGGTTCGCTCGAGCGTTTCATGGGTGTGCTGATCGAAAACTATGCCGGCGCCTTCCCTACGTGGTTGGCACCGGTTCAGGCGCGGGTTCTGCCAGTCGCCGAGGCCCACGAGAACTACGCCGCCGAAGTAGCGGCGCGGCTGCATACCGAAGGCTTCCGTGTCGACGTCGACGAGGCCAACGATCAACTTGGCAAGCGCATCCGCGCCGCCAAGATGGAGAAGATTCCGTACGTACTCGTGGTCGGCGACGACGATGTGTCGGCCGCAACGCTCGGTGTGAACCCACGCGGCGGCGATGTCGAGAGGGGAGTCGCACTCGACGACTTCATCGCCGGTCTCCGCGCGGAGATCGCCGAACAACTCGCCCAAGGAAACGACCGACCAGTCCCCCGAGAAGCTGCAACTGAAGCACCTGCCGCGGGATTCGACCCCGGCGTAATCGCCCCCGCTACACGAAATCTGGCGAAGTGACGCGCTGACTTCGGCGGAATCCAATCAATCCCAGGCGGCGCGTCACTTCAGCGCGTCAGTTCGCGTTTTTCACACTTGCGGGACCGTGCGCATCAGCTTGTTATAGAGGTCGTCGACATCGGCGTGGATACCGCGTGCTTCGAACCAGGTGCAAACGTTGACGCAGTCGCGGCGTAGATACTCGAAGCCGTGCGGATTACCGACTAGGTCGATCGCTTGTGGGAGATCGATCAAGATCAGTCGATCCCGATAAACGAGGATGTTGTACGCCGACAGGTCGGCATGCGCATAACCAGCCTCCGCGACAACCAGCAGAACCTCGCGCAGCTGCTCGAAGAGTCGCTCGGCCTGGTGGCGTTCGGGTCGCAGTTGCGCGAGTCGTGGAGCAGCGGTGCCATCGGCGTCGCCGATGAACTCCATCATCAACTCGGTGCCGATCAGCTGCACCGGATAGGGAACTGCCGCTGCCATTTGCCATAAACGACTCAACACCGAGAACTCGGCGGTGGCCCACTGACTGGCGATCAGTTCGCGCCCGAAATCCGTGCGAGTGCGCATCGCGCGTAGTTCGCGACTGCGGCGTGCGTTCCGGCCCTCCAAGCGGCGGCCTTCTAGATAACCGGCGTCGCGGTGGAACAGGCGATGCTTCGCATCTCGGTACCGCTTAACCGCCAACAACACATCGCGGTTGCTGTTGCTACGCCGTAGCAGCGACACGTCGGCCTCTTTGCCGCTCTTCATCACCCCCAGGTCGAGGTCGACTGCGGTCGCGTCGGTGATAACCCACTCGGGCGCGGGCGAGGGACCGTGCGCGGCATCGACGTAGGTGCTGAACCCTTGCTCGTCGTCGATTTCCGCTTCAGGGATCAGAATCTGAGTGGGGATTGGGTAATCGTCGTCGTCGAAACGACGACTGGAACGTGTGGACACGGGATGACTCCAGGTTTTGGTCGGTACGGAACGGAACGGCACCGACCAATGGGGTCGGTGCGCTAGCTGTGCGTGGGTGCGCGGGGCACGGAGGCGATGGTCATCATCATCGAGCCTCCTTTCCTCACGCGCGGTCCCAATAACCGACGACAGCTGCAAGATATCGCGCAAGTGCACCCCGTGCCAGGTAATTTCGACACGTGTCGCACCTCGATCGCATCTGGAACGGCTGGCGGAACGAATACGTCGTCGATGCAGGCTCGCGGCCCGACACCGGCGAAGGCAGCCTGTTCACACAGATTCTGCAGTCCGGGCTCTCCGACGATGAGACCAACATCGTCCATCGAGCAGCACTTACCTTTGCGTTGCTCAACGCCTTTCCGTACACACCCGGCCATTTGATGGTGCTGCCGTTCCGCGAAGTCGGAAACCTTGAAGACCTCACACCCGATGAGCACAGCGAGTTGTGGTCGACGGTGACGCAGGCTGTGCGCGCCGTGAAGACGGCATACTCACCCGGCGGCGTGAATGTCGGCATCAATCTCGGGCGGCCGGCCGGCGGCAGCGTGAGTGATCACTTGCACGTGCACGTCGTGCCCCGTTGGAGTGGTGACTCCAACTTCATGACCGCCATCGCCGAGGCGCGGACATTGCCGGAAGCGCTTTCGCAATCGGCAAAGAAGCTGCGCGCGGCCTGGCCGTCGTAATGACAATCGTTGTCCGAGAGCTACAGCCCGGCGACGATGCAGCGGCCGCTGGCAAAGTGGTTCAGAGCTCGTACTTGCACCTGCCGGGATACCCGCGCGAAGACGAATACGACACGGCGCTCGCGGCGGTGGCGGATCGCGCCGAAATGTCCGACATCGTCGTCGCGGTCGATGGCGAGCGAATCGTCGGTTGCCTGACCTACATCGCCGACCACACCAACCCGGATTACGAGTTCACCGACGAGGGAGGCGCCAGCTTTCGCTACTTCGCCGTGTCGTTGTCCGAGCAGGGTCGCGGCGTCGGCGCGGCAATGGTCGAATGGTGCATCGCGCGGGCACGCAGCGACGGCAAGCGCCGTCTTCGAATCCACACCCTGGAATCGATGCCGGCCGCGCAACGTCTGTATGAGCGAGTCGGTTTTCGTCGCGATCCATCAAATGATCAAGATTGGGACGGCATCAAAGGAATTGCGTACGTTTTCGACTGCTGAGAGGAGTCGATGATGACGGTCACGTGGGATGCCCCCGGGCCTGGGCAGTGGGCACTCGATCGCTCGCACTTCCCAGGCGGCTCCACACCGCTTGCGCAGGCGCTCATGAGCGCCACCGAACCACCCGCCATGGCAAGAGTGTTCAAGGAACTCGGCGCTCCAGTCGAAACACTGTCGATCGCGTTTGTGAACGGCTTCATGTACAGCCGCATGCGGCCGCTGATATCGCCCGACAAACCTCCCAAGAAGCTGCCACCACTGTGGGTTCTGCGGGTGGCGACGCGCTTACACCCGGAAATGCGCCGCCGCTCACGCGCAGCCGCAGACACATTGAGGACGGCGCCATGGGTCCGTGTGATTCACGATTGGCACAACGGCGGCAAGGCAGGGATTGAGAAGGGCAACTTCGCGCTGCAGTCGGTGAAGCTGGACGAGCTCGACTTTGCGTCGCTGATGGCACACGTTCGCGACTGCTGGGATAATTGTCTGCGCGGTTGGGACCACCACTTCTGGCTCCACGGCTACGACCTCGGTCCACTCGGAAGGTTCCTGCACGAATGCGAGCGGTGGGATCTCGATGCGCTGGAGCTCCTGCCGCTTCTCGAGGGTGCGTCGCCGTCGACCAGTGGACCGAGCCAGCAAGCTGCCGACATCTGTCGTGCGGTGCAGGCCGCGGGCGCGGCACCCGCCACTCTCTTGGAGCTGCGAGCGATTTCAGGTGCGATCGCGAACATGGTCGACCGCTATTTGGAGCGCAAGCAGTGGGT
>JANWKM010000157.1 GCA_025451395.1 Ilumatobacteraceae bacterium | reverse complement strand
TCCATTGCCAACATGACAGCGTCGGCGAACTCGGCGATGACGATCGAATCGTCGGGACCCGGGTGCAGGATGCTCCACGTGTGGTCGCCCGATTCCAACTTCAACGATTGTTGGCGGCGACGAGGCAAGCGCAGATGCGGCTTGAACGACATACTTCCCTCCGAAAACTACATAGCCCGAACGACAGGGACTGATTCCGGGGGAAGCCGTTGCGGCGACTATACGTGCGTCAGAGCAATTCCGCTATTCGCGGTGCGAGTTCTTCGGGGGTGACCGGCGTACCGAATCGCTCGACGTTGCCCTGACGGTCGACCAGGAACTTCGCGAAGTTCCACCTGACATCCTCGCCATCCGTCTGCGCCTTTAGCCAGGTGTACAGCTCGCACGCGCCGTCGCCGTTGACCTCAATCTTGGAGAACAACGGGAAGGTGACGTCGTACTTCGTGGTCGCGAACTCGAGAATCTCGGCGTCGGTGCCGGGCTCTTGTGCGCCGAACTGATTGCAGGGGAACCCGAGCACCGTGAATCCGGCAGCTTTGTTGTCTTCGTGGAGAGTACGCAGACCTGCGTACTGCGGTGTGGAGCCTCAATAACTGGCGACGTTAACGATGAGGCAGACCTTGCCACGATAGTCGGCGAAACTGACCGGCTCGCCGGTGATCGACTTCATTGTGAGGTCGTACATGTCGCTCATGAGTGCACCTTATCGCGTTCGGCAATTCGTCCGCCGAGCTCAAGTAGCGGCCAGGCACCGACCACGAGCGCGGCGGCGAGACCGTACGCCCATGCGGCGGTCAGCGGCAGCTCGAACCAATCGCGCCCGGTGGGGAGCACGAACGCGACTGCGAAGAGCGCCACCATTGTGATGACCAGTCCTGCTCGGAGGTGGTTGAGCGGCCGTGCGACGCGGTAGAGGTTCATCAGCGCGACCGAACCGGCGACGAGCACGGCAACCGTGCGGGCGTGATCGGAGTCGATCGATTCGTCGAGCTGTGCGATCGCGAAGACCAGCATGGTCGCCACCGCGATGACTATGCCGGCGGGCACGGCTCGGCCGAGCACACGTGGCATGAAGCCCTTTTCAACCCGCTGGTCGTTCGGTTCCAGCGCCAGGAAGAACGCAGGCACTCCGATCGTGAACCAGCTGAGGATGGAGAGGTGGATTGGTCGTAGCGGGTAGGCGAGGGCGAACACGCCGGTGAGTACGGACAAAATCACCGAGTACACGGTCTTGGCCAGGAACAGGCTGGCGACGCGCTCGATGTTGTTGATCACCCGGCGGCCTTCGCTGACCACTGCTGGCATTGCCGAGAAGTTCGAGTCCATCAACACCAGCTGCGCCACGCCCCGTGTGGCTTCGCTGCCGGAAGCCATGGCGATGCCGCAGTCGCTGTCCTTCAGGGCGAGCACATCGTTGACACCGTCGCCGGTCATGGCGACGGTGTGACCGCGTGCTTGCAGTGCTCGCACCATCGCCCGTTTCTGGTGCGGTGTCACGCGTCCGAAGATGGTGCCGTTTTCGATGGCGTCGGAGAACTCCTGACTGTCCTCGTGAGGCAGCGTGGTGGCATTGATGTTGCTGTCCCATGCGTCGATGCCGGCACGCCTTGCGACCGCACCAACCGTCACGTTGTTGTCGCCACTGATCACCTTCACGGTCACGCCCTGGTCGGCGAAGTATTTCAGCGTCGCCGGAGCGTCGGCGCGCATGATGTCCTCCAGCAGTACGAGTGCCACCGGGCGAACCCTTGGTAGCGCCGTATCTTCGGAGGTAAACGCAGCGTCGGTTGCCGCTAGCACAAGCACGCGTTCGCCAAGCGCCGCGTATTCCTCGACCTGCTCGCGCAGAGCGCCGGAGTAATCGGTGGTGAGCACGTTCTCGGGCGCACCGAGCACCCAGCTGCCGAGTGGCTTGCCGTCCTGCGTCGTGAACGTCATGCCGCCCCATTTGCGGCCGGATGAGAATGGGACGCGTCCGGTCACGAGCCAGGTCGTCGGCTCGGTGAAATGCAATCCGAGCGCGTGCGTTGTTGCGTTCGGATCGGGATCCAACTGTGCAAGTGCGCAAAGCACCGCGTCGATGACGGTGCGATCTTCGCCGTCGATGGGGTGAACATCGGAGAGCGCCAGTGTGCCCTCGGTGATGGTTCCGGTCTTGTCGGCGCACAACACATCGACACGCGCCAGCACTTCGATCGCGGGTAGCTCTTGCACCAAACAACGCTGGCGGGCGAGACGCACAACACCGACCGCAAACGCGACACTCGTCAGTAGCACGAGACCTTCGGGCACCATCCCAACCAAACCTGCAACGGTGCTGATGATCGACTCCTGCCAACCTTCGTGGCGACGCAGGAATTGGCTACTGGCCAACAAGAGACCAACGGGGATGATGAGATAGCCGACCCATGCGACGATGCGGTTGATGTCGTTGCGCAGCGGCGAGTTGACGAGCGTGAATCGACGCGCTTCTTCGGCGAGCTTGATCGCGTAGTTCTCGGCGCCGACCTTGGTCACCAACATTCGGCCGGTGCCAGCAACGACGGCGCTACCGCTTAGCACACCGTCACCGGGGCGCTTCGAAACTGGGTCGGCCTCACCGGTGAGGTGCGATTCATCGAGCTCAAGGTTTTCGCCGATCAGTACTTCGCCATCGGCGACCACCTGCGCGCCAGAGCGCAGCTCGACCACATCGTCGAGCACCAGATCGTGCACGCCCAACTCGACGACTGCACCGGCTCGTACGGCCTGCGCCTTCGGAGCGCTGATAACGCTCAGCGAGTCGAGCACTTTCTTCGCGCGCAACTCCTGCACGACACCGATGACGCTGTTCGCGATGATGACACCGCCAAACAGGGCGTCCTTGGGTGAACCAGCAGCGATGACTAGCGCTGCAAGGATCCCGACCACCAGGTTGATTGGGGCGAACACGTTCGAACCGATGATCTGCCCAACCGTGCGCGTTGGGGCAGCGGGAACAGAGTTGGTCTGGCCACGCGCCACGCGCTCGGCAACCTCGGCGGCGGTCAGACCTTTGGAGGCGTCGGTCCGGGCTACCGCGGTTGAGTTGGTCACGCCATTGAACCTATAGCGTCCAAGGTCATGGCCATCAGTGACGAGAAGTACGTTCTGCTCACCACGTTTCGCAAGTCGGGCGATGCAGTTGCGACACCGGTGTGGATCGCTCCATTGCCCGATGGTGGTGCGGGCTTCACTACCGAGGTAGACGCCGGCAAGGTGAAACGCATCCGCCACACGCCGCGGGTCACATTGCAGCCGTGTTCCGCGACCGGCAAGGTGAAGCCCGGATCGGAGATAGTGGAGGCAACAGCGGAAGTGAAGACCGGTGCCGATGCGCGTCCGATCGACAAGGCAATTGCTCGCAAGTACCCGGTCATGGTGCCGCTGTTGGGCATCCCTGCATTCTTTGTCAAACTCTTCCGTCGCAAGGGGGAGGAAGCGGAGGAGTGCGCGATCCATCTCACTTTTCGGTGACTTGCCGTTCGCTAGATTGACGCTATGTCCACTGCGACAACTCTCGTCATTGCCGATCGTGTGTGGGCGCCGGCGTCGGATCGAACCAAACAGTTGGTGCGTACTGCCACGCTCGTGACCGGTTTCGCGTTGCTGACGGCAGCGCTCGCGCAGTTCCGGATTCACCTCGGCTTCACGCCGGTACCGATCACGGGTCAGACACTCGGTGTCTTGTTGGCGGGCGCTGCGCTCGGTTGGCGGTCGGGAGCGCTCTCGCAAGCTTTGTACTGGGTGCTCGGATTGATCGGTTTGCCGTTCTATGCCGGCGGGAAGAGTGGTTGGGAAGACGGGACGGGCACGACGTTCGGTTATTTCGTCGGTTTCGTTCTCGCTGCCGCGGCCATCGGGTACATGGCCGAGCGCAAACAGGATCGAAACCTGGTGTCGTCGATCGCCGCGATGGCCTTCGGTTCAGTGGTGATCTACGCCTGTGGCGTTGCGTGGCTGGCGCACAAGTTGAATATCCCGGTAGCAACCGGCGATGTCAATGCGATCTCGCTGGGCGTGACTCCGTTCCTGATCGGTGATGCAATCAAGATGCTGCTGGCCGGAGCGGCGCTGCCAGCGGCGTGGGCGCTCACCGACGATAGGTAGCGTGTCGTCGCTTGCCCTCGTAGCTCAGTGGATAGAGCAACGGTTTCCTAAACCGCAGGTCGCATGTTCGATTCATGCCGAGGGCGCGCACACGCCTCGATCAGGCGTCGTTGGATACGAGCTGGTCAGTTTCGTGGCAGGTCTGCGCTGCCGACCATGCCGTTTCGGCGACGCCAGGTTCACGCGTGGTGGATACCCCACGGTTGAACATCACACGCTCTAGCGCGTCGACGACAACCGGGTCGAAGTGCGTTCCTCTGCCCGCCTCGATGTGAGCGAGGGCATGCGAGGGATCCCAGCCGGGACGATAGGCACGGTCAGAAGTCAATGCATCCCACACGTCGGCGACTGCAACGACTCGAGCCTCGAGCGGGATCGACGAACCGACCAGTCCGGTGGGATAGCCCATTCCGTCCAAGCGTTCGTGGTGATGGAGTATGACGGTAAGAACTTCCTGCAACGACGGCGCAGTCGAGGCGAGCTCATATCCGAGCTGCGGATGCGTTTCAACGGTCTGACGCTCTTCCGGTGTCAGCGCTCCCGGCTTGTTGAGGATCTGATCGGGAATCGCGATCTTGCCGAGGTCGTGGAGGTATGCACCGCGGGCGATGATCCTCAGCCGATCGGATGGCAAAGACATCTGGAGTCCGAGCTCGACTGCGAGCTCGGCGGTGCGCAGGCTATGACCGTGGGTGTAGGTGTCTTTGACTTCGACAGCCTTGACGAGCGCCGACAATGCCTCTGGATACCCGCGGACTATGTGGGCGAAGGGGTCGTCGACGAACACGTCGACCAGAACTCCACTCACTGCGTTCTGTCGACGGCCGCGTGCGACAACGGCGTACACGGCGGCCGCGAACCCGCCGAAGAGGTAGGCGTGGTAGTCCCACCACGACAACTGTGCAAACTTGCCATGCTCGAACGACAGCACGGCGGCCACCGACATAGCTGCCGCGAGGACGAGCGCACGTTGCACAGGGTCCTTGCCGAGATGCCAGCGACGGCCGTGACGCCAAATCGACACGAGCAAGCAGGCAATTGTGATCGTCGAAAGTCCCACCAGCCACTCGTTCTCATGGGCGATCGGAGCCGCGCCGTGGAATCGGGAGGGATCAGCAACAACCGCGGCAACGAACATCGTCGCCGGGACAACGGGTGTCATCACTGCGATCAGTGGGTGGCGCCCGACCCAGCGGTTCAGTCCACGATCCTGCCGGCGACCTGCGATCAACAAGCACACCGCGAACCCCATCATCGCTGCGTACGGCAGGCGGCCGACCCATAGGTTTCCGCTGTGATGATGCAGCGCATGTGGCGTGGTGAGACCATGCCCGACCATGAACAGCCCGACGAATGTGCATCCGATGGCTAACCAGACGACGCCTGATTGTGGGGTGTGCGTAGCGGATACGACCGCAACCACAGCCACGAAGAGCGCGCACGCCGCTATTGCCGACACGATGACCATGTGACCGTTCGCCGAGAACCATGACGGGTCGTACCCTGGAAAGGCGCGTAGGAACACTAGAAACAAAGTCGGCGTCGCAAGCACAACGACGACCAATAGCCAGCGCCGGAGCGCGTTCATCATCACCTAGGGACATCGGCGGTTTTGAAGGAATCTTGAGGGTTGGTTTAGCGAAGGCGACCGATACCGGGAATGAAACGCCCGACGCGCTGGGTGTGGGTCCGGTAGCTGTCACCCTGCGCGGGCGGGTAGGTATGGCTCCTCAACGCGTGTGACCTGAACCTCAAGGGCGACGATGCCGAGGGCGCCGTGCCGACGGCGCTGTGTGTTGTCAGGGCAGATTCACGAAGGTGGCGAGAAACGTTCGTGCTGCAGGCGTGTCCAGCCGGTAGACAACGTTGGTAGCTCTACAGACGGCATCGCCGGTGATTGTGATGGCGGCCAGGACTGTGCTGGACCCTAGAAAGTTGGGGCCACCCGAATCGCCGTAGCAGGTGCCGCCGTCGCCGTGCGCCGAGTTCATCGAGATTCGTAGCCAGTTGGGATTGATCGAGTTGAGAGTGCCGACCGCGACCATGCGCACGTCGTCGTACAGGTACGTCTTGCCGCCCGGTCCGTTGACCACGTCGTACGCTCCATATCCAACGGGAGTGAACGTCTGTGTACCCGACAGTTTGGAGAGTGACCCGGCAGCAGGCAGAGCTGATGGTTGGATGTTCTTGATCGGTTTGTCGAGGGTCACCACTGCAATGTCGTGTGGGTCGCTTTGCACGTGCGAGTACAACGGGTCAGCGTGGAACGTGCCACTGAAGATCGGGTCACCGGCCTGGTATGCGGGGTCAAACGTTACGCGTACTCTCGTGTTGTCGTCGCCGCAGTGCGCGGCGGTCAGAAACACCGTTGGTGAGATCAGCGTGCCGCTGCAGTAGAGCCATGTACCGTCGGAGTATTGGGTGTCGTTGACGAGCCCGCCGACGCTCGGGTGGCTATTGCCGTCCGCAACACCATCCGTGATCGCGCCCGCAGATCCGACCATCAACGCAGTTGCCAACGCCGCGAATGCTGTCGTCAACCGCACCTTCCTCATTGTTGTCACCTTTCCCAATATTGACGTTTGCCGACCCGTTCGGTCGGACGGTAGCACCGATGCTCGATCGAGCGTTTCCGTTCGAGACCCAGGTCAGCGATGTGTAAGGTTCGTCGAATGGCACACACACCGCTGCTGTCGATGTTCGAGCGGGCCGCGCGCGAGCTGCACGCCCCGGATCGCGGACACTCCGGTCCCGCACCTGGGAGTAGTCGGCGCGACTTCCTCGTCGGCGCTGCTGTAGTTGGCGCGGCTGCGGCAACGTGGCGTCTGGGGGAGCCGGCACCAGCGGCGGCCGCCGCCTCGGAACGAATCATCATCGTGGGTGCTGGCTTGGCCGGGCTCACGTGTGCGTACGAGTTGCGCAAGGCGGGCTATGTGGCCGAGGTTCATGACGCTCATCCGGATCGGTTGGGTGGTCGCGCCTGGTCGGATCGCGACACGTTCGCCGCCGGGCAGGTCGCCGAACACGGAGGCGAACTGATCGATCAGGGACACACTGAGATTCGCCAGTTGTGCAAGTCGTTGGGGTTGGTTCTCGACAATCTGCTTGCCGCCGAGCAGAACGGAACAGAACCGAAGTTCTGGTTCGACAACTCGCCGTACTCATACGCCGATTCGATCACCGATATCAAGTCGATCTGGCAGAAGATCAAGAGCGACGTGCAGGCGGCGAGCTATCCGACTTTGTACAACCTGTCGACCGAACGCGGTCGACAGCTCGATTCGATGTCGATCATCGACTGGATCGAGGAGAGCGTGCCCAACGGTATGTCTTCCCGGCTCGGCCAGTTGCTCGACGTTGCGTACAACATCGAATACGGCGCCGAGTGCTCGGACCAAAGCTCGTTGAACCTGCTCTATCTGTTGGGCTATAGAGGTCAGGGACAGCTCCGTCTGTTCGGTGCGTCGAACGAGAAATATCATGTGCGCGGCGGCAACGACCGCATTGCCGCCGGATTGGCTGCACAGCTCGGTGGACAGATCGTGTTGGGTTCGGCGCTCACCAAGATCGTGCAACGCGCCGATGGCGGCTACGACCTCACGTTCCGGCGGGCTGGCAAGTCGGTGGTCCACACCGCGGATCGTGTTGTGCTGGCGTTGCCGTTCGCGGTGTTGCGCACGCTCGACTTCGGTCGCGCAAATTTTAGTGAGCGCAAGATTCGGGCGATCCGGGAGCAGGGCATGGGCACCAACTCCAAGCTCAACGTGCAGTTCGTCGACCGTCACTGGCGAACGTTGGGCGGCAATGGCGACACCTACGCCGACACCGGTTATCAAGCAACCTGGGAGGTCACTCGTGCGCAACCTGGCGCACCCGGCATCTTGGTGGACTACACGGGCGGGCTGATTGGCGCAAGCTTTGGAACCGGCACGCCCCAAGCGCGGGCTGCGACTTTCGCGAACCAACTCGAGCCGGTGTTCCCGGGCATCAGCGGCAAACTGAACGGGCGTGCGACGATCGACTTCTGGCCCGCCAGCCCCTACCAGCGCGGTTCTTACTCGTATTGGAAGGTCGGCCAATACCAGGCGTTCGCGGGCGTCGAACGCGAGCGCAGCGGCCGCTGCCACTTCGCCGGTGAGCACACCTCTATCGACTTCCAGGGCTACCTCAACGGTGCCGTCGAAACCGGACAGCGCGCAGCTGACGAGATCCTGAGCGACTACAAGTAGCGCTTAGTGTCGGCGGCGTGCACTGAAGGAAAACCCACCGGTGAGCAACAAGACGACGAGGACGATGAGCAGGATTGTGAGCATGCCCCTTTGCTACCCCGGAGCTCGTCCGGCCAAACCCTATTCGTTGCCGCATTGAGATTCTGTGTCGTCGGTGTGGGCGCGATCGGCGGCCTGATGGCCGCTCGCCTGAGTGCTGGTGGGCACGACGTTCACGTCGTCGCGCGCGGCGAGACGCTGGCAGCGATACGCGACGACGGTCTGACCGTCACCTTCGCCGACGGATCAGCGACTATTCGAACCGATGTCAGCGTCGTGGAGAACTTCGACGACACACTTGACTTCGATGTGGTCATCCTTGCCGTCAAGGCCCATCAGATCGCTGGACTAGCCGACAAGATCTCACGGCTGCTTGGCGATGAGACCATTGTCGTTCCCGTTCAGAACGGAATTCCGTGGTGGTTCTTCCAGCGTTTTGCCGGACCGCATGCGGGCTACAACTTGCAAACTCTCGACCCCGACGGTGCAATCGCGGCCGCGATTCCCGTCGAGCGTGTCATTGGTGGCATCGCCTATCCGGCTGCCGAGCGAACTGCCCCAAATGTCATTCATCACATCGAGGGCGACCGTCTGCCGGTCGGCGAGCTCGACGGTTCGAAGTCGGATCGCGCAACCGCGATCGCTGCCGCGTTTTCTTCTGCCGGCTTCAAGTCACGCGTGCTGACCGACATTCGTTCGCACGTCTGGCTCAAGGCATGGGGGAACCTGGCCTTCAACCCCATCAGCGCGCTGACCGGCGCGACACTCGGTCAGATCTGTCGCGACCCGAATACTCGCCAACTTGCCGCGGACATGATGCACGAAGCAGCCGCGATCGCCGAAGCACTCAATGTTGAGGTGCCGCTCTCCGTCGAACAGCGCATCAAGGGCGCCGAAACGGTCGGCGAACACCGAACATCGATGCTGCAGGACCGCGATGAAGGTCGCACCATGGAGGTCGGCCCACTGATTGGCGTGTTCGTCGAGCTCGGCCGACTCACCGGGATCAGCACGCCAACCATCGACGCCGTCCATGCGCTCATCAAGCAACTGAATGAACGACTGTCATGATCGACACGGTTCGAACACTGCTGGCGCAAGGGGCGGACGATGCAACGGCTTTGATTGCGCCCGATGGCGCGACGCTCGCCTATCGCGGGCTGCGCGGCGTCGTGAATTCACTGAGTCGTGAGTTGTCTGCGTACGGCGTCGGCGCACATGATCGGGTCGCGATCTCTGTCCCTAATGGTCCGAGGGCGGCGATCACGTTTCTGGCGAGTGCATCCCGCGCTGCCGCTGCACCGCTGAACCCGAAGTACCGCGAGACCGAGTTCGAGTTCTATATCAAGGATCTCAATCCAAAGTTGCTAATAGTCTCCGCGGACTCCGGTGAAGCTGTGGTCGCCGCCGCGGCCACCGTCGGTGTCACCGTGGCGATCGTCACTGGACCGATCGACGAGTTGACACTCGGCCGCGTCTCCGATGACGACATCCATGACTGGCCGGATGCTGCTGATGCGGGTTTGTTACTGCACACATCCGGCACAACATCGCGGCCAAAGGTGGTGCCGATCAGTCAGCGCAACCTTGCTCATTCGGCGAAGAACATCGCCGCATCGCTAGCCCTGACGGCTAGCGATCGATCGCTCAATGTCATGCCGCTGTTCCACATCCATGGACTGATGGCCGGTCTACTCGCACCGCTTTCTGTCGGTGCAGCGGTCGTTGCGACTTCAGGGTTCGACGCGTTCGCGTTCTTCAATCAGCTCGCCACCTTTGCCCCTACCTACTACACCGCGGTGCCGACGATGCACCAGATGGTCATCGATAGGGGCCAGAAGCGACCCTTGGCGGAACGACAAGCGATCGCAGCAAACCTGCGATTCATCCGATCTTCGTCGGCCTCGCTGCCATCCTCGGTGCTGGAACAACTCGAGGCATTGTTCGGTGCGCCAGTGATCGAGGCATATGGGATGACCGAGGCGACGCATCAGATGTGTGCCAATCCGCTACCGCCGGGGAAACGAAAGCCGCGCTCGGTCGGTGTACCGACAGGGATCGAACTTTCGGTGCTCGACGCCAGCGGCGCAGCTGTCGCTGTGGGTTCCACAGGGCAAGTGGCGATCAAGGGCGCGACCGTCGTCGCCAACTACCAGGACAACCCGGAAGCGACCAAGGATGCCTTTCGCCATGGCTGGTTCTTGACGGGCGACGAGGGATACATCGACGCGGACGGCTACCTCTATCTCACCGGCCGACTCAAGGAACTGATCAACAGGGGAGGCGAGAAGATTTCGCCGCTCGAAGTTGACGAAGCGCTGCTGCGTCATGAGAGCGTTGCACAAGCGGTGACCTTTGCCGTCGCGCACAGAAAGTTGGGCGAAGATGTTGCCGCCGGTGTCGTGTTGCGACCGAACACCGAAGTCTCCGAACGCGAACTGAAGGAGTTTCTAATGTTGTCACTGGCGGCGTTCAAGGTCCCGCGCAGCATTGTGTTTCTCGACGAACTACCCAAAGGGGCGACTGGGAAACTGCAACGCATCGGGCTCGCCGAGCGACTCGGCATCGGTCCCTGGTAGTGAAAACGCACACGGTGAACAGTTACTGCTCAGCCAGTAGCGCGCGGGACTGCGTTTGCACGCTCGTGCACGCATACCGTGCGGCAGCGTGCAAACGCTGAGCAAGCTAGTTCGTGAAGCGGGTGAAGTGGATTGGCGGCAGATTGGCGGACACAGTTGTCCAGTGTTCGCCCGCGTCCTCGCTGATCCATAGCGAGC
>JANWKM010000156.1 GCA_025451395.1 Ilumatobacteraceae bacterium | reverse complement strand
GTTAGGCATCTTCCTCGCCACTCGTAGGTTGCGCCGCAAGCTATATCCCTGATGTTGCTGCGCATCGTTCCCGCGTCGCTGGTGGTGCGCCGACCGCCCCGAATGATCGAGCGCCACGTTGTCGCCTACCGTCGCCAATGGCTGATCGTGGTCAGCGGTTTCTTCGAGCCGCTCTTCTATCTGCTCAGCATGCGAGCCGGGTTGAGCGATCTGGTCGGCAAGGTCTCGATGGCCGGCAAGCAGGTGTCGTACGAGGCATTCGTCGCGCCTGCACTGATGGCTTCCTCGGCGATGAACGGCGCCATCTTCGATTCCACCGGCAACGTGTTGCACCGCATGAAGTACGCGCGCATCTACGACGCGGCGCTCGCCACACCGATGACTCCCGCCGACGTTGCGGTTGGCGAGATCGGCTGGGCGTTGCTGCGCGGTCAGTTTTATGCATGCAGCTTCCTGGGCGTGATGGCTGCGCTCGGGTTGGTCGACTCGTGGTGGAGCCTGCTGGCCTTGCCAGCGTGCGCACTGGTCGGTCTCACGTTCGCCAGCATCGGCTTCGCCAGCACGACGTTCATGCGCGGCTGGACCGACATGGAGATCGTCACCACCGCGATGATGCCGCTGGCGCTGTTCTCGGCGACGTTCTTCCCGATCTCGAGCTACGGGTCGTGGGCGTGGCTCGTGCAACTGTCACCGCTGTATCACGGAGTCGTGCTGGTGCGAGCCGCCAACGCTGGCGTGTGGGACGTGTCGCTGCTCGGCCACATCGCCGTGTTGTTGACGCTGGCGCTGTTGGCCATTTCGGTAGCAGCCCGCCGCCTCGACATCCTGCTGCGCAAGTGACCAGCCGACGGCTGGAGTCTCCGGCATCGATCGGAATCGTTGCCGGTGCGGTCGCGATCGTGTTCGTCGTGCTGCGGTTGCTGATCGCAGCGGACGGCGATGTGAGCAGGTTCATCGTTGCTGGCACAGGGTCTACCGACCCGACAAGGGTGCAACCGACGATTCACGTCTTCGATTCCTACGGCTACGACGGCCAGTTCTACTGGCGTTTAGCAAACAACCCGGCCGAACTCGACCTCGCGCCGTATCGCGGCGTGCAACTCGACTCGCCGATGAGGGTGTCGCGCATCGCCTACCCGACTGTCGCGTGGGGACTGTCACTCGGACGTGCACCGTTCGCGAAGTGGGCGTTGGTACTCACCAACGTTCTCGGCTTCGCAGTTCTCGCAACCGCGGCCGCGACGCTGGCGCGCCGACACGGCCGATCGACGCTCGTCGGATTCGCAATTGCTTCATCGTCTGGTCTCGTGATGGCCCTCGCCCGCGACCTGAGCGAAGTCATCATGGTCGCGGCGCTCCTTTCTGGCGCGGCGCTGATGTCCCGCGGCCAACTCCAATTGGCCGCCGCGTGTTGGGTCGCCGCGTGTTTGACACACGAGCAGGCGTTGTTGATCGTCATCCCCTATTTCGCATACCGCGTGGTCCAAATGCTTCGCAGTCGCTCATTCGCGATCACATCTGCGGACTTGCCCTGGATCGCTGGCGGAGCCGCATTCGGGCTGTGGCAGATCGTGTGTCGAGCAGCGATCGGCAGTTTCCCGATGATGGAATCGGGCAACGCGACTCTCGACCTACCGTTCCGAGGACTGATCCGTCAGGTGATGCATTGGGTCGAGCACGGTCTCGATCGGCAACAGATGCTGGTGATCCCGCAACTGGCGTTGTTGATCGTGCTCGTGGTGGTCGCCTTTCGCAGCGTCGCCAACCTTCAACAAGATGACCAGTGGCTGCGATGGGCATTGATCGGCGCCACTGTGTTGTCGGTTTCGTTGTCGAAAGCTGTATGGGTCGGTCCTGCCGAACTGCGCCAGTTCGTAGTGCTGTCGACAATCGCGTGGCTGATCATCGTGGCCGCGCGTCGGCAGATACCGATCGCACTCTTCGTCGCAACTGGAGCAGTGTGGTTAGCGACCGCCGCCCTACGAACAGCTGCCCTCTAGATCCCGAGGAATTACGCGGCGCTGAAGTCGACGTTGGTGGTCTCGACGACGCCAGCGGTGCGTCCGGGAGCGTCTTGCCACTTCCAGTACCCGTTCATGTGAGCGATCACCTTGTCGGGCGGCGGCATTCCGTACTCGCTGTAATCGTCGGTCGTATGCGCATCACTCGCGAGCACGACGTCGTACCCGCGGGTGAAGCCGCCGTGGATCGTTGAGCGAATGCAGGCATCCGTCTGCGCGCCAGTGACCACGAGTCGCCCGACTTTGCGTTGCGCGAGTTCCGACTCGAGCGTGGTGTCCTCGAACGAATCGCCGTACTGCTTGTGTACCAGCGGCTCCGAGTCCTTGCGTTGTAGCTCCGGCACGTACTTCCAAACGTCGGTGTCAGGTACGAGTTCTTCGCTCTGGTGTTGCACCCAGATCACCGGCACCTTCTCGGCGCGGGCCTTGTCGACGAGCGTGTTGATGTTCGCAATCACTTCATCGCGGTGGTGAGCCTGCGCAACCACACCGTTTTGCACGTCGATCACCAACAGGGCGGTGTTCGGACGATCTTTAAGGGTTGTCATGATGTTCTCCTTAGGTCGTGGACACTGATCACCTGCCGTGGGAAAACCTAGATGCACCACAGCCGACAGGCAAGAAAGAATCGCCCGACGCTGGCGCGCCTAAATCCTGTAGCGATTGTTCGCTGCCGCACGGTATGCGTGCGCCAGCGAACAAACGCGGTGTCGTGCGGGACTACTCGACGCGCATGCCGCTGATTGCTCGTGCGATCACCAACTGCTGAATCTCACTCGTGCCTTCGAATATCGTGTGGATCTTCGCGTCGCGGTGCCAGCGCTCTACCGGGTAATCGCGGATGTAGCCGTAACCGCCGAGAATCTGAATCGCGTCCTCGGTGACGCGCACCGCAACCTCCGACGCTTTGTACTTACTCATCGAGCCTTCGCCGTTCTTGAAGCCGCCGTTGCGAGCCAACCAGGCGGCACGCCAGATCAGCAACCGACTGGCGTCGATCTCGGTCGCCATGTTCGCCAACTTGAACGCGATCGCCTGGTGCATGATGATCGGCTTGCCGAACGTCTTGCGCTCCTTTGCGTAGTCGAGCGCGAACTCGTACGCCGCACGCGCGATGCCCAGCGCCTGGGCGCCTACCGACGGACGCGTCGCTTCGAACGTCGTCATCGCCGGCTGCTTCTCGCCGCTGTGGCCCAGCTCGCGCGCACGCGCCAACTTGGCATCGAGCTTCGCCTTGCCTCCCAGTAAGCAGCTACCCGGCACACGGCAATCGTCGAGCACAACTTCCGCAGTGTGCGACGCGCGAATTCCGTGCTTCTTGTACTTCTGCCCTTGGCTGATTCCTTTCGTGCCCGGCGGCACGATGAACGATGCCTGGCCGCGGCCTTTCAAGTCCGGCTCGACCGCGGCGACCACGACATGCACGTCGGCGATGCCGCCGTTAGTGATCCACGCCTTGGTCCCGTTCAACACCCACTCGTCGTTGGCTTCGTCGTACACGGCGCGGGTGCGCAGCGACGACACATCGGAACCAGCGTCGGGTTCGCTCACGCAGAACGCACCGAGTTGCACTTTCTTAGCGTCGCCGTAACACTGCGGGATCCACTCGACCACTTGCTCGGGCGTGCCGTTGCCGGCGATACCCGCGGCAGCGAGCGCCGAGCCCATGATCGCCATGCCGATGCCCGCGTCGCCCCAGAACAACTCCTCGATCGACACGGGCAGCGTCAGCCCACTCGGATCGGCGTTGGCGTTCATCAAGAACTCCCAGCCGTACAACCCGATCTCGGCAGCCTGTTGCACGATCGGGAACGGAAACTCTTCGCGCTCGTCCCATTCGTGGGCGACGGGTCGAATCACCGTCTCGGCAAAATCATGCACCCACTTCTGTAGCTGCAATTGATCTTCGTTGAGGGCGAAATCAGCCATCGGGTCACCTCACGTGTGAACGGCACGTCTCGAAACGGATAAGTTACTCGTGGGTAACTCTATCCGATCGGGATGCTGAGCAACGCGTTGGCAATCGTTTCGAAGGTCAATTTCGAACCGGAGGAGAGTGGGTGCACGCCGTCCCACCGATACCTCACGTTGGTGGCCAGCTCCTCATCGGTGCAGTATTCCTGTGGCCCGTCGATGAAGGTTGCAGTCCCCGGAGTGGTGGCCGCAACCTGGCGCAACAGGTCGTTGAGGTGCGCCACCCGTGCGTCGTCGCCGCGTTCGGGAACCGCTGGAAACCCTGCGCCCTCGACGTCGATCGGTCGCATGCACGGAATCTCCAGCAGCGCTGAGTGCACTCCAACACTCGCGAGCGCGGCGATGCCCGACAGCAGGCCGTTCATGAACCGCGCATCTGCGTCCGGAGTACCGAACACGATGGTCGTGCCGCCCACTTCAACATCGAACACGTCCCACGCGCCGAGCACAATCAGCGCGACCTCCGCATTCCCCTTTTGCGCTTTGTTCGCCCAATGCTCCTGCCAGCCGCTACAACCGCCGAACGACCGGCTATACCCGTTGCGCGACGACACGGCCTTGCCATCGCTGTAGACGCTGCAACCTGCCTGCGCGCCGTCGGTGATCTTGAACGTGTCGCCGATACCAGCGGGTTTGTTGACCGCCAGCGAATGCGCGGTCGAGTCGCCGAGGATCACGACGCGACGAGGAAGCGTTGCCGCCGTGATCGGCGGCGCGACGGTCGTGACAGGTGGCGCAACCGACGACTCGGGGACGGTCGCCAACGGGGTCGAGTCGGGAATCGCCACAGTCGTATTGGTGATCACTGTCGGATCAAACACGGCAGTGTTACCGGTGCGATCTTTCGCGGCATCGAAGACGGCATCCGAGTGGGCGAAGTAGACCGACAGACTGGCGGCGATGGCGACGACACTGAGCGACGCGCAGGCGGTGACCAGATTCCAATTGTGACGCTGGCGTTGCCTCCACCAGCGGCCGAGCGCGCCGCGGCGAATCGGTGTCTCGACGAATCGGTAGCAGACCTCGTTGATCGGGATCGCGATCACCATCGCCAGCAAGAACTTCGATGCCGATCCCAGATAGGCACCGACGATGCGGCTGATCGGCCACGTCCACAAGTACAGCCCGTACGACCGTTTACCGATCTCGACCAACGGCCGCGCACCGAAAACAGTGCGGGCGGCACCCGCCACCGGATGCACCAACACCGCGATCAATGCCGCCGACGCGATCGTCACCGATGGCAGCAACCACAGATATGTGGACTCGTCAGCGACCTTACCGACTGCGAACGCTGCGAAAAGCACGCCGACAGCGACGAACGCCACCGTGTTGAGCGTGCGCGCGGCGTTCGCGTGCGCCTTTTTCCGCACCCGCCACGGTCGCCACAAGAACGCCGTCGCGGCACCAAGCAGCAGACCGGTCGCGCGCGTGAAGGTAGAGAGGTATAGGTAGTTGGTGTAATCGACCGAACGCATTCCCCACTGCGATGGGTTCAGCGAGAGAAAGAACGGCCACTGCCTCGGCCATTTCGCAACGTATGCAGTTGCAGTCGCCGCCATCAGACCCAGCGAGACGAACGCAAGCGCGGCGCCGCGCACCCGATCGCTCTCCCGCTTCGCTCCCCGCGACTTACGGGTGAACAGCACGATGAACACCACCGGCCATAGCAGGTACCACTGCTCTTCGACCGCCAAACTCCACAGGTGACGGAACAACGTCGGCGTACCCGAGAAGTACGCGACCTTGCTGAAGATCTGGCCCCAGTTGGCGAGATAGAAGATGCCCCACGGGTAATCGCGCCGCAGCTGAGTGTGTTGCTCGGCGCTCCCCCAGAACACGGCCCACACGCCGATCGCGATCAGCATCGTGAACAGCGCTGGCAGCAGCCGCCGCCAACGGCGCTGCCAGAAGTGCCACAAGCTGACTCGGCCGCTGCCGTCGCGTTCCTCGATCAGCAGCGAGGTGATCAGGAAGCCGGAGACGACGAAGAACACCTCGACACCGAAGAATCCGCCGTGCAACCACGTGAACCCAGCGTGGTAGAGGATGACTGCGATCACCGACACCGCGCGCACGCCGTCGAGCGTCGGCTGATAGCCCATCTTCGGTGCCTTCCGACGCACGCTCGGCCGATCAAAACGCGCAAGACGCGTCAGCGCTGGGTGATATTGCACGTCGGACACGAGGGTCAAGTCTCGCAGGGAATTACGCCGACGAGACCGTCACCTGAGCCACCAGGGGGCGATGAACGCCCCACTTCACCACCAGAATCACGGCGATCGCGCATAATCCGGCCGCCCCGGCGTACGGCGTCCAGATTCCGGCATGGTCGAACATCCAGCCCGCAATCGGTGGGCCGACGATACGACCGACGGCGTACGAGGCCTGTTGATAGCCCATCGCCTCGCCGCGACGGGCGGGTGGCGCAATCTGGCTGACCAACGACGAGATCGACGGCGACGCGACACCTTGACCCAACGTCAGCAGCGCACACGCGACGATCAACACCGGCCACACATATGCGAGTGACATCGTCGTGAGGGCAACCACGAGCAGCGAAACTCCACAGAGGAACAAGGTGTTGACTCCGAACCGCGCCGCGAGCCGCCCGTACAGCACGCCTTGGATAACCACCAGCCACAGTCCGACTCCGAGGAAGACGAACGCGGAACCGCGCTCGCCAAAACCGAATCGGTGTCGGCCGAGCAACCCGAACGTCGACTCGAAGGCGGTAAACGCCAACGTCGTCACAAAGCCGATCGCTGCCAACTGACGCAACGCCGGCGTGATCGCGCGGCGCGGACCGCGGCGAACTGCTGTGGTCGCGTCAATCGCGATGTCGACGCGTGTTTCCGGCAGCCGCACCATCGCGGCGAGTGCATTAGCCAGCGCGATCGCCCCGGCGGCGTAGAACGGGACGTGCGGTCCACCAAGGGTCGCCAGCCCGCCGATCGCGGGACCGATCACAAACCCGACGCCGAACGCGGCGCCAAGCAAACCCATCAGACGCGGACGCTCAGCCGGCGGCGCCATGTCGCCGACTGCAGCCTGCGCGACAGACAGACTCGCTCCCGATGCGCCGTCGAGAATGCGTCCAACGAACAGCAGCCACAGTGTTCCGGCTGCGCCACACACGAAGCTGCCAGCGGCAGTACCGAGCAACGAGATCACGATCACCGGTTTGCGACCAACACGATCGGATAGACGACCGAGCAACGGTGCGCACACGAACTGTGCGGCCGAGAAGGCGGCGAAGAGCAAGCCGACGGTGAGACCCGATGCGCCGAATCGCTCTGCGTACACGGCAAGTATCGGCACCACGATCCCGAAGCCGACGAGGTCGAGCGCGACCGTCGTCCACAGCGTCCAAAAGCCCTTCGGGACAGGAGCGCTAGTAGGCGACGACACGGTGCCCCGTTCTATCTCAGTTGGGACCGCTAACGACGGACGACGGTGCCCTTACTCGTGGTTTCCACGGTCCACCCGGCCACCTTCAACTCGTCACGCAGCGCATCAGCCTTGGCGAAGTCCTTCGCTGCGCGCGCAGCGTCGAGCGCGGTGGCCTTCGCCGCAATCTCCGCGGGCACGTCGTGCGTGGCGACGAGCACAAGGCCGAACGCCGTGCATATCTCGCGCACCGCCGCGGCTAGGGCCGCGACTTCCTTCGAACCGGCATCGAGCGCTGCGTTCGCTCGCCGAACCGTGTCGAACAACAGGGCTGTGGCGCCGGGTGTGTCGAGGTCGTTGTCCATGAACTCGCGGAACTTGACAAGTACCGCTTGGTCGGGAGTTGCGTCCCCAACATCGGCCGTGCGCGCCGCGAAGGAGTCGAACCCTGCCATTACCTTCTCGGCGGCTTCGATGTTGTCTTTGGTCACGCTCACCGGCCCGCGGTAGTGCGACTGCAGGAGCAACATCCGGTACGCGCGCGGGTCGTAGTTCTCGACCAGGTCGAGCAGATTGTCGACGTTGCCGAGACTCTTCGACATCTTCTCGCCCTCGGTATCGACGACGAAGCCATTGTGCATCCAGTGGTTGGCGAAACGCTTGCCGAGCGCGATGGCTTGTGCGCGCTCGTTCTCGTGATGCGGGAATTTCAGGTCCATGCCACCGCAATGCAGATCGAACCCTTCACCCAGCAGATCGAGGCTCATCACCACGCATTCGCTGTGCCAACCGGGTCGACCATCTCCGAACTTCGACGGCCACGACGGTTCGCCCGGCTTGGCCATCTTCCACAGCACGAAGTCGGCGGGGTGGTGCTTGTTCTCGGCGCCGTAGACCTCACGATCGCTGCCACCCTCGAGCATGTCGCTGAGTTTCTGATTGACGAGCAGGCCATAGTCCTCGACGGTGGCGACGTTGAGGTACACACCGTCCTCGGTGGCGTAGGCGCGGCCGATCTCGACCAGTTGGCCGATCATCGTCACCATCTGGTCCACATACTCGGTCGCATGGGGGATGTCGCTCGGGCGAGCAACGCCCAACTTGCCCATCGCCTCGAACCACACCGACTCGCATTTATGAGTGATCTCCTGCCACGGCCGGTTCTCGGTGTTGGCGCGGTTGATGATGGCGTCGTCGATGTCGGTGACGTTGCTGACCAGACGCACCTGCAAGCCGGTCCACTCGAGATACCGACGCAACACGTCGTACACGAGAGTGGCGCGGCCGTGGCCGATGTGCGGAGGGCCGTACACGGTCGGGCCACAGAGGTAAATGCCGACCTTGCCGGGCTCGCGCAGTTCGAGCTCACGTACCTTTCGTGTCGCGGTGTCGTAGAGGTGCAGCATGGTTACCAAGCCTACGGTTGACGAGCTCGCAGCCGGGGACCGATTAACGGTGCCGGGTAGTCTGGGAAGCCATGACGCGTCCCCCAACGACGGCAAACATTCCCGAGAAGCCGACACTCGATGGGATCGAGGAGCGCTTCGCCGCGCAGTGGGAAGCCGATGGCACATATCTCTTCGATCGCTCGGCGACGCGCGATCAGGTCTTCGCAATCGACACTCCCCCGCCGACGGTCAGCGGCAGCCTGCACATCGGCCACGTGTTCAGCTACACGCACACCGACATCATTGCCCGCTACCAGCGCATGCGCGGTCGGGTCGTGTTCTACCCGATCGGTTGGGACGACAACGGCCTGGCCACCGAACGACGCGTGCAGAACGTCACCGGTGTGCGTTGCGACCCCTCGCTCCCCTACGTGCCCAACTTTCAACCGCCATTTCGCGGTGATGTCCCGAAGGATCACCGCGCGGTGCCGGTCAGCCGCGCCAACTTCGTCGAGCTCTGCGCCGAGATCACTCACCTCGATGAACAGTCCTTCGAGCACGTCATCCGGCGCCTCGGGCTGAGCGTCGATTGGAGCATGCTGTACACAACGATCGGCGAGCGCGCGCGACGCACCAGTCAACGTGCCTTTCTACGCGACCTCGCCGCTGGCCACGCCTATCAACAAGATGCACCGACGCTGTGGGACATCGACGAGCAAACCGCGGTCGCGCAAGCCGAGATGGAAGACCGCGAGATCACCGGCAGCTACCACAAGATTGCGTTTCACAGAGATGGTGCAGAGCCAGTGTTGGTTGATACAACGCGGCCAGAGCTGCTTGCTTCGTGTGTTGCAATCGTTGCCCATCCATCGGACAAGCGTTTTACGTCGTTGTTCGGAAAGACCGTCACAACACCACTGTTCGGTGTCGACGTGCCAGTCGTTGCGCACCATCTCGCCGAAATCGAGAAGGGCACTGGCATCGCGATGATCTGCACGTTCGGTGATGTCACCGACGTGACCTGGTGGCGTGAACTCGACTTACCCTCGCGCGCACTGATCGGTTTCGACGGTCGCTTCCCACTCGAGACGCCCGACTGGATCAGCACCGACGGCGGAATTGTGGCGTACGAGAAGATCGCCGGACTCAATCCGAAGCAAGCGCAAAAGGCTGTCGCGGAGATGTTGTCGGCGTCCGGCGAAATGATCGGCGAGCCGCGCGCGATCACGCACCCGGTGAAGTTCTACGAGCGCGGTCAGCGACCCTTGGAAATTGTGGCGACCCGCCAGTGGTACATCCGCAACGGAGGTCGCGGCGATCGACTGCGCGACGAACTCGTCAAGCGCGGCGACGAGCTGGCCTGGCATCCGCCGTACATGCAGAGCCGCTACAGCGACTGGGTCGCCGGTCTGAAGGGCGACTGGCTGATTAGTCGCCAGCGCTACTTCGGTGTTCCCCTTCCGCTGTGGTACCGGCTCGACGCCGAGGGCAACCCCACTTTCGACGACGTGCTGGTGCCGACCGACGACGAACTACCGATCGACCCGTCCACCGACGTACCACCGGGTTTCACCGAGGCACAACGCGGCAAGCCAAACGGCTTCATCGGCGAGAGCGATGTGATGGACACGTGGGCGACCTCATCGCTGACGCCACAGATCGCCGGCGACTGGGAGGGCGACAGCGACCTTTTCCAGCGCGTGTTCCCCATGGATCTGCGGCCGCAAGGACACGACATCATCCGCACATGGTTGTTCGCCACGATGGTGCGGAGTCACCACGAATTCGAACGGGCACCATGGAGCAACGCGTCGATCAGCGGCTTCATCCTCGACCCCGATCGCAAGAAGCTTGCCAAGTCGAAGGGCAACGCAACGTCGACGCCGCTTCATCTGCTGGAACAGCACGGCACCGACGCAGTGCGTTACTGGGCCGCCAATGGCCGACTCGGTGTCGACACCGTTTTCGACGAGGCGCAGATGAAGGTCGGTCGCAAGCTGGCCACCAAGTTGCTCAACGCCAGCAAGTTCGTGCTGACCTTCGGCACCCCGCCCGATGGCGCAACGCTCACCGAGCCGCTCGATCGCGCGATGGCAGCTCGGCTCGACGGCGTGATCGCCGACGCAACGCGAGCGTTCGATGGCTACGACTACACCGGTGCACTCGAACGCATCGAGTCGTTCTTCTGGTGGTTCTGCGACGACTACGTCGAACTGGTGAAGAGTCGCGCGTACGGAACACACGGCGAGGCGGGCGCAACGAGCGCGCGTGTCGCGCTCCGCTTAGCACTCGGCACGTTGCACCGGTTGTTCGCACCGTTTGTGCCATTCGTCACCGACGAGGTGTGGAGTTGGTGGCAGACCGGTTCCGTGCACTCACAGAGTTGGCCAACACCGGCAGGCACGTGGGGCGACGATGCGCTGACCGAGCCGGTCGGCGAAGTGTTGGCCGCGCTGCGTAGGGCGAAGACCGAGGCGAAGGCCAGCCAAAAGGCAGACATTGCGCTGCTGACGGTGCACGCACCCGCCGCCATGAACGCGATCATCGCCAGCGCCGAGCGGGATCTGTGCGATGCCGGCTCGGTGACGGAACTGCGCTACGAACCTGCCGACGAACTGACCTGCGAGATCAAACTTGCACAAGTCACCGCCTTATATGTAAAGGCACCGCCGCCGACCGCATAGCCGACGACAAGGACCACGTCGGCCTAGTTAGCCTGAGCAGACCATGGAGCCAATGGAACCCTTCGACGACCACGACCACGAACCCGATCCGGCGACACCCTTCCAGCCGCACCACACAACTGGGCAACGCGCTGTTATGGCCTTCAACATCGTGGTCGTCATCGGTTGCATCGCCGGCGCGGTTGCACTACTGGTCGGCAAGAACGAGTTGGACAATACGCTTGCCACCGAGAAGGCCGTCGTTGTCACCAGCACCGCCGTTCCCGGCCCGACAACCACGGTCGTGGGAACGACCATTGCAACCAGCAGTACGACGCCGGGCACTTTTCCGCCTGTCGACCCGGCAGCGAAGAACTTCCTGATCGCCGGCTCCGACGCCAACTCCTGCATCGACCCAGGTTCTCCGTGGGCGAATGCCGCCGACCCGACGCGCGACGGGCAGGGCCGCAGCGACTCGCTGATGCTCATGCGCATCGATCCCACCTCGCATGCGGCTGCCGTGCTGTCGTTTCCCCGCGACTTGTGGGTGAAGGTCAATGGTGCCAATGGCCGCATCAATACCGCCTACGTGCAGGATGACTACACACTCCTCGCGCAGACGATTTACGACAACTTTGGGATTGTCGTCGATCACTACCTGCAAGTCGACTTCTGCGCCTTCAAGACAATCGTTGATGCAGTGGGCGGCATCACTATTCCATTCAAGACCCCCATTGTCGACGTGCACGTCGGACTGAACATTCCGATGGGTTGCCACACCTTCTCTGGCGACGAGGCACTCGCCTATGTGCGCTCGCGCCATCTCAAGTGGGTCGATGCCAGTGGAGAGCGGCACGAAGATCGCGCTGGCGACCTGGGCCGAATCTCGCGCCAGCAGGACTTTCTACGACGCGTGCTAGCTGCCGCACTCGACAAAGGCATCTACGACCCTGCCGTTGCGACAGCGCTCATCGAATCGATGCAGACCTACATCGTCCGCGACTCCGGCCTGCTCGCGATCAACGACATATTGGGTTTCGCGGGCGTGATGCGCGACATCGACCCGCTGTCGATTCGCACCTATCAAGTGGAGAGCTACGGCAAGGTCGTCGGCGGCGTCGCGGTGCAGATGCCAAAACTGAACACCGAAAACATGCAGGCAATTCTGGCGATCTTCCTCGGCACCGCACCCTTGGCCGGCGCGCCCGAGCAGGTGCTCACGACCACCACGGTCGCCGGCGCGCCGGCGACGACCATCCCTACGGGCACCACCGTCGCTGCCCAACCCGATGAGGATGTGCAGGGCGACATCGTGCCCGACGAATCGATTCAGTGCTGATGGAGAGCGCGCCAGACGAACCCGCGCCACCGTTCCAGCCGCGCCACACTGTCGTACAACGTTTGGTTATGGCGCTCAACATCACGGTGGTGATCGCCTGCCTCGCTGGCGCCTTCGCATTGCTGTATTACAAGAACGCCCTCGACAACACACAGGTCGTCGCACAGGCGCAAGTCGTGACGACGCCCACCGTTGCGCCGACCACCATTGTCGGCAGCAGCAGTACGACCCCGGGAACAGGCACCGTTGCAGCCGACTTCCCGCCCGCTGATCCGAACGCCGTCAACTTCTTGATCGTTGGTTCCGACGCCAATCCGTGCGTTGATCCCAACTCGCGGTGGGCCGGTGCCGCCGACCCGGCGCGCGAGACGATCGGAAGTCGCAGCGATTCGATCATGGTGATGCGCCTAGATCCATCCAGCAACCAGGCCGCGGTGCTCTCGTTTCCTCGCGACCTGTGGGTGAAGGTCGGGCAGAGCAACAAGCGCATCAACAGCGCCTATGTCGAGAACGATTACACACGGCTGGCACAAACTCTGTTCGACACCTTTGGCATCACCGTCGATCATTACCTACAGATCGACTTCTGCGCGTTCAAGAAGCTCGTCGACGCGGTCGGTGGAGTCACCGTTCCGTTCAAGACACCGATCGTCGATAGGAACGTCGGCCTCGACATTCCTGCCGGGTGCCACACGTTCAGCGGCGACGAAGCACTGGCGTACGTGCGGTCACGACACCTCAAGTGGATCGACGCTCAGGGTAAAACGCACGAAGACCGAGCCGCCGACTTCGGGCGCATCTCCCGCCAGCAGGACTTTCTGCGACGCGTGTTACAAGCCGCAGTAGAAAAAGGGATCTACGACCTCGATGTGGCGCAGGCGTTGATCGAGTCGTTACAGAACGACATCGTGCGCGACGCTGGCCTTCGTTCGCTCGATGCTGTGCTGAGTTTCGCTGGCGTTCTGCGCGATATCGAACCGACCGATATCCGCACGTATCAGGTCGAGTCGACTGCGCTGACCGTCGCCGGCAACGCGGTGCGCAAGCCTGCCCTCGGCGGCGAGAACATGAAGGCGATCCTGGCCATCTTCCAGGGGAAGGCGCCAATGGCCGGCGCCCCCGAGCAATCGTTCGAAACGACGACAACTGTTCGTACGACGACAACTGTTGCCACGACTGTTGCGACGACCATTCCCTCGACCGCCAGCACGACCGCCAGCGGGGCGACGACCACCACCAGCAGGCCGACAACTACGACAACGAGCACGAGCGTTCCGTTGGAGCCGGACGAGAACGTCCTGGGCGACATCGTCCCCGACGAGTCGATTCAGTGCTGACTTACCTACGCAGCGCTGGTCGCGACCGGATCCCTCGGTAGTTCGTCGTCAGGCATCTGAAGCGGCTCGATCAACCGGTTACGGAAGATCTGCGGATCCCATTCGTGTACCCAACGAACGAAGTCATACGCGGGGACGGCTTTGCTGACAAGGAAGCCCTGGGCCTCTTGGCAGCCCAGGCTGCTCACGATGCGCAGCGACTCCTCATCCTCGATTCCTTCGGCGATGGTCGTCAAGCCGAGCTCATTGGCAAGGTTGATCGATGCGCGCACGATCGCGGCGGCACTGTCGTCGGAAGCGAGCCGAGCAATGAAGCTGCGATCGATCTTCAGATGGTTGACCGGGAGTCGATGAAGTTGCTGCAGCGACGAATAGCCGGTCCCGAAGTCGTCGATCGCGATCACCACGCCCATCTCGCGTAGTTGACTGAGTACTGCAACGCTCGTGTCGACATCGACGACCATCGAATCTTCGGTGATCTCCAACTGCAGTGCGCTCAGTGGCACATTTGCCGAGTTGAACAGGCGAACAACGTCCGCGGGAAGCGTGGGGTCGAGCAAGTCGCGTGGGGTCAAGTTGACCGCGATCGGAATGTTGATTCCGACGTCGCGGAACATGGCGATGGCCGCAGCAGCGCGCCCGATCACGAATCGGGTCAGCTTGGTACTCAAACCTGCCTGAACGACCAGCGGCAGGAACTCAAGTGGAGAGATCTGCCCATGACTCGGATGATGCCATCTGACCAGCGCCTCGGCACCGGTGACGCTGCCATCTGCGATCGAAACCTTCGGCTGGAAGTGAACGTAGAAATCCTCGTTCTCCATTGCCGGGCTGGCCGACATGTAGAGCTCGAGTCGTCGCGGTGCGTCAGCGTCGAGTTCCGGTGTGTACCAGACCGTGCCCAGCCGATTCCGCTTCGCTTCGTACATGGCGGTGTCGGCTCGGTGTAGCAAGGAGGCGGTATCGCGTCCCTGCGCTGGCCACTGCACGACGCCGAGGCTGGCACCGACTTCAAATCTGATGCCCTCCACATCCACCTTGGAGGCGAGAAGGTTCTGGATGTTTGCGATCCGCCGCGTGAAGTCTCCCGCGACATCGGAATCATTGGAGGTGAGCAGTATCGCGAATTCGTCGCCACCGAAACGGGCGACCATGTCGTTGGCGCGTGTGCTGGCGCGCAGCCGACGCGCCATCTCGATCAGCAGTCGGTCCCCGGTCTCATGCCCAAGCGAGTCGTTGACCTCCTTGAAGCGATCGAGGTCGACCATCACGATCACGCCACTATGCCCCGACTTGGCGACCGCGTTCGTGACTGCCAACTCGAAGCTCAATCGATTGGGAAGGCCGGTCAGCGCGTCGCTGCGCGCCTGCAACTCGAGGCGCTCGACGAGGTGATCGTTGGACAACCGGGCGCTCAGCGTGTTCGCGAGCGAATCGAACAACCGAAGCTCATCTTCAGTGAAATCGGCGCGCATGCCAAGTCGATCGGTGACAAACAGCACACCCACGCGGTTCACCTCACCGAGCACGCGAGCCGCAAGTACCTTCTTGGCTTGCAGAGTATGCAGCAGCTCTTGCACGATGGGCCGAGGATCGTCTTCGACCAGCTGCGTGATCGGCCCATCGGCCACCACTGCTATCAGCTTGCCTGCAATCTGCTCTGCATCCAGCTCTTCGAACACATCATCGATCAAGACGCGAATGGTCGGAGGTACCTCGTTGCTCGGGCCGACGACGACCAAGCCGGCGGACTTCGACCGCATGATGTCCACCAGTTCGATGAGTCCAGTATCGAGTGTGCGAGGTCCGTGTTCGTTGGCCAACGCGCGCGTGAATGTGTGGAGCTTCTGCAGGTCGTTGAACCTTTGCGCGAGATGTCCACTGCTACGCAGCATGACGCTGACTCCCACGAGTGGGATGACCGCATAGAACACCATGTACGGACTATTGATCGAAGCCGCAGCGGCAGTGACCGTGAACGTTCCGGCCAACGCGGCGAGAATCTGCGACTGACCCACGTCGCCGAAGAGGTGCCAACGAACCTTGGCGTCGACCGCCATGATCACCAACGGCACCGCCAGCAGACTCATCAGCTCGGCAACGAGAACGGCTCCGAGCGGGACCAACCACTCGAGTGCATTCTTCGGCAGTTCAAGCCCGAGCACGCCGCGCACGATCAGGGCGGCAGCCGCCGCCTCGGCGCCGAACAGACAGGCATTCCACATTGTCTTGAGATACGACGACTTGCGCACCCACAACATCGTCGGCACTGCCCCGATTACGTATGCGGCCGCGACCATCAGCGGGCTGGCGTAGAGCAAACCGAACATCAGTGGGATCCCGCTGAGCGACAGCGAGTGCGATTCCTTGCGAATCTCTACGTGAAGCGCCGTCGCCTCTGCCAGTGCGAAGGTGACGATGAGAGCAAGGAACGGCGGAGTCCAAGACCTTTGCGGAGTGAAATTGGCCGATGGTGTCAGAGCAAGAAGACCAACAGCGAGACCTGCCAGCAGAGCCGCGAAGATCAGGACGCGGCTGCGCGGGGTCATGCGACCGACCATCGCCTTGAATCGGTGAGCACCAGAGATTTGTGAGACGAGCCCGATGGTGTTCATGCCCAAGACGACCCTGACCAAGAGGACGCCGACCAAGAGGACGCCGACCACGAGGACGCCGCCCAAGACGACCCAGACCAACAAGACGCCGACCAAGAATTTCCGGACCAACTCGAGCCCGACCAAGAAGACCCAGACCACGAAGACCCGGACCAACTGGACCCTGACCAAGAAGATCCAGACCACGAAGATCCAGACCACGTAGACCCAGACCACGCGACTCCAGCTTCGCTGGCTGTCACCCAGGCGACCGCGTTCCACGGTGTGCCGGTGATCGTCACCTCACCCTTGAGCGTGACGCCACCAATGTCCACGTGATCGGTACCACGTGCACCTTCAAGTGACCCGAGACCGGTTGCGGGTGGCCACAGTTGCGCGGCGAGAATACTCGCCGGCCGCGCCTTTGCCTTCGTCAAGTTGATCGCCCCGCTTCCTTGCTCGTCGCGACCCGCGTTGGCGCTATCGGCAGTGGCCTTCAACAGGTTCTTGACCTGATCGGGCGTCAACCCCGGCCGCTGTTGCAGCAGTAGTGCCGCGGCACCGGACACCACCGCGGTGGCCTGAGAAGTGCCGCTGCCAAGAAACAGTCGTCCGTCGATTCTCGCTTCCGGGTGTTCGCTGTCGATTCGCGAGTTTGGATTACGCAGGCTCTTGATCGACACGCCCGGCGCGACCACGTCTGGGTTGCGGATGCCATCACCATCGGATGCCCACGATGGCATCTTCCACTGACCACTGTTCTTGGTCGCAGCCGAAACCGCGATGACGTAGGGGTTCGTTGCCGGGTTCGCCAGCGAGTGCGATCCTCTGCCTTCATTGCCAGCGGAAACGACGACGACGATGCCGTGCCTCCAAGCATTCTCCACGGCCTTCGAAAGCGGATCGATCAGTTCCGATTGCATTCCCCGTGTGTTGTACGCCAGGTTGAGGACTCGAATGTTGAGGCCGCCTGCACGCTGGTTCTGCACTACCCAGTCGATGGCCGCGATCACTTGCGACACGTCAACGGCACCGCTGTTGTCGGCGACCTTGATGCTGACGATGCGAGCATCGGGAGCAACACCAATGAAGTCGTTCGTTCGCGGGTGGAGTGGATCGGCGCCGGGAGTACGGCCGGCGATGATGCCGATGATGTGGGTGCCATGTCCGTAGGTGTCGAGGCCGGTAACTGTTGCATTACCGCCCTCCAACGAGAAATCCGGGCCGACCATGATGTTGCTGGATGACAGTTCCGCGACCCGTGCAACTCCCGTGTCGATCACCGCAACGTCGACACCCCTACCCGTGTACCCGGCGGCCCACATTGTGTCGGCGCCAATTTGCTTGACGACCTGGGTGAGGCTCGTCGTCTCGCTGCCGGTATCTGCCGCCCTCGCGATGGTCAGCGGTATCGAAGTCGCTACGAGTCCGAATGAAAGCCCGATCAGGGCACCGCGCCATGTCGTTCTCTTGAAGGGTCTCATGACCACAGCTCCCCGAGCCAACTTGCGCCGCACCATGAAGCTCCCGACCAGCTCGCGCCGGCCCACGAAGCTCCCGACCAGCTGGCACTCGACCAGCTGGCACTCGACCAGCTGGCACTCGACCAACTAGCTCCCGACCATGTGCCGCCGGACCAGGAAGCACCCGACCAGGATGCCCCCGACCAGGAGGCTCCCGACCATGTGCCACCTGACCAAGACGCACCCTGCCATGAACCCCCCGACCATGACGCCCCACTCGGTGGCATCATGCCGTTGACGCCCCCGGCGGGAATGGCTGGTGGGTAGGACTGCACGGGCGCGAACCGAACGGGGCAGTTCTTGAGTTTCCCGGCCTCGCACTCGGCCAGCTGCCTCGGGTCTCGCCTCGGGTCGCTCGCAATAGCTCTCGGGTTGATCTTGCCGGAACCATCGATTGTCGAACCGATCGCGACATCGACTGCCCGATCGGTCAACAGGAACTTGACTTCGTCGGGTGTCAGCGTCGGCCGTCGCGACAGCAACGCCGCAATCCATCCACTCACGACCGCAGCCGACTGCGAGGTGCCCGAGCCGCGGAAGTATTTGGTGCCGACGACGGCCTCGGGGTGCAGCTGGTCGAGCATCGAACCTTGCACCCGATAACTCATGATCGAACGTCCGGCCGCGACCACGTCGGGCTGCCTATTCGGCCCGCCGCCCGAACTCCATAACGTCATCGAGTCATTGAGACCCAATACGTCGTGCATCTCGATCGCGCCAACTGCGATGACATACGGCGAGATGGCGGGGCTGTCGAGTTCGTGGTCATTCCCTCGGTTACCGGCAGCAGCGACGACGATGATGCCGGCGAGCCATGCGCGCTCAACAGCAGCCGCCAACGCGACTCCGCCGTCGGTGCCGGCGGTGAAGCCAAACGACAGATTGAGCACACGAATGTTGATGCCAGGGTCGTTCTTGTGTTCGACCACCCAATCGATGCCAGCGATGATCTGAGCGATGTCAGTTTCGCCGGTCGCACCGGCGACCTTGATGCTGACGATGCGACTGCTCTTCGCGATACCTCCGACGGGTCCGCCGTCGTTGCCGGCGATGATGCCCGCAAGGTGGGTGCCGTGGCCAAAGGTGTCAAGATTTTGCAAGTTGGGCAAAGCGCCCTCATTGGACAGGTCTGGGCCGTAGAGAACCTTGCCCGGCGCATTCAGGCCGTCAACCGGCGTCACACCGGAGTCGATCAATGCCACGTCGATGCCCTGGCCGGTATAGCCCTGAAGGCCGTACTGCGAGTTCGCTGCCGCTTTCAGGATCTGCAGCGGAACTGGGTCGCCATTGGGGACGACCATCTCCCGCCTCGCTGCGCGCAGGAAACGGAGGCTGCAGGTGACATCGCCGCAATAGAACTGGAATGACGGGTCAGCGACGACCGGATAGGTCGCTCCCTCATGGTCGATGACCTGAACCAAGGTCTCGCCGTCGACGGCGAAGTAGGTCTCTAACGCGTATCCGTCGGCGTCAACGGCCCACGGACTGGCGACCAGTGCGACCGTGGAGCCATCTTCGTCCCACACGTCGATGCTGCCGTCGTCGTTCAGAGTTAGGCCGCCCTCGCCAGGGATGTCAACCGGAAATGCAAACTCGATCGGCGCGTCAGGGCCCTCGATGTTGATCAACGCACGCACATCGCCGTTGGCCAATGCCTGCGCGGCGATGGACGTATCCGGCAGCGCTTCTGTGTAGACGACAGTTCCATCTTCGGATACCACCGCGTCATTAGCACTGGTCGCACCGGGAATCCCGATGTCGATTGTGGAACCCGACTCGGCCTCCACCGAGATCTGTCCAGTCGGGTCGACAGGTATCTCGACAACCGTGCCACCGTTATCGGTAACGACGGCTTCAACGGAGGTCGAGGTGGTGTCCTCGGCGAGCGTCGCCGGCGCCGTTGCTTCAAGCTGGTCGGCAACGGCCTCGGCACTTGGCGGAGCGTCCTCGCCGTCCATCGGACGCTGACCTAATGCTGACGCCGACGCAACGCCGGTCACCACCAGAATCGCGGCGGTACAACTGGCTAGCAGTCGCGCGGCGCTTCGTGGTCGATGAATCCGCCACTCATCCGTCGTTGCATTCCGCCTCATCGTGCTCCCCGTTCCGCCTACGGCCCGCGCCGTTTGCCCGACTGAGGAATGATGGCCGAATGTTGCCCAAGAAGGAACTCAAGAACAGGTCAATTGTGGTCGGACTTGACGGAAAACAGAGGAACGCACCGCGTCGAAATCCCTTATCTTCATTGGAAGTGGCGGTCACCACCCGTGAGTTCAAGACAGTTTCTTAACGAAAGATTGACTCACGTTCAGTGTTCATAAACCATCACGCCACGGATGTTCTTGCCAGCATTCATGTCGGCATAGCCCTGATTGATTCCGTCGAGCGTGTAGGTCTTGGTGACGAGACCATCAAGATCGAGCTGGCCCTGCGTGTAGAGCTCGAGCAACTTCGGAATATCGCGGCGTGTGTTACCCGAACCGAACAACGAGCCGATCAGTTGCTTCTCGAAGAAGGTGAGAAAGGCCGCGGGAATGGCGATACTTGCCTCAGTTGTCGGGTGGATGTTGACGACCACGATCTTGCTGAGTTTGCCGCCCAGCCAAAACGCCTTGCCGAGCACATCGCCGTTGCCGACACCGCACGTCATGATCACCTTGTCGAAGCCACGATTCCAAGTGGTCTCGCCCATTGCTCCCAGCGCTTCGTCGACGGACTCGTGAGTGTGCGTGGCACCGAAGTCCATCGCCTTCTTGCGTTTGAATTCGATCGGGTCGATGGCTGCGATCACGCGGGCGCCCGCAAGTCGAGCGCCTTGAATCGCATTCGCCCCGATGCCGCCGGCGCCGACCACAGCCACCGTGTCGCCGGGTCCCACTTGCGCGGCATAGACGGCAGCGCCCCAGCCGGTAACGACTCCACACCCCATCAGGCATGCCTTGTCGAGCGGTAGGTGCTTCTCGATCTTGATGCAGCTGGCCTCGTTGACCACCGTGTGATGCGCGAAGGTGCCGAGCGCGCCGATTCCGAGCGCGAGGTCCTTGCCGTTTGAGTGATGGCGCGAGGTGCCGTCGCTGAGCTGCTTGCCAGTGGCGGTGATCGCACCGAGATCGCAGATGTTGCTGTGGCCCGAGGCGCAGCTCGGGCAGCGACCGCACGCTGGCACAAACCCGAAGACCACGTGGTCGCCCGGTTGCACGCTGAACACGCCGGGACCAACTTCCAGCACTTCACCGGCACCCTCGTGGCCACCGATCAGCGGCGGCTCGGGTGTCGCACCGGCGAGATCGCCGGTCACGAGATGCTCGTCGCTGTGGCACATCCCGCTGGCGATGATCTTGACCAAGACCTCACTGGACTTGGGCGGATCGAGTTCGATCGTCTCCACACTCCACGGCGCGTGCCGTTCCCACAAGATTGCTGCTTTGGTCTGCATGCGCCGCAGGATAGCGCCACTCCGCCACCCGGCTTCTACCGCGTTTGTTCACTCGTGCACGGATACCGTGCGGCAGCGAACAAACGCTGAGGTTGATGTCGGTCAAACGCGAGTGATGGCGGCGGGGAGTGGGGCGTCGGTGACGATGTGTAGCACTTGCACGGCGCGGGTCATCGCCACATAGAGCAGGCGGGCGCCGAGGGCCGAGCCATCGAAGATCTGATGCGGGTTGACGACGATGACGCCGTCGAACTCGAGACCCTTCACTGCTTCCGGATGGAAGATCGGAACGTCGTTTGCCGACAGGTCGTGTACGCGATCGCAAGCGTTGAACCCGATCGCGGCGAGAGCAGCGGTGATCGCGCCATGCAGTTCGACCGGCGCAACAACGCCCGTGTTGCGATGCCGATGACGAACCACGCGCACCTCGTCGGCGACAGCGTCGGCAAGGGCGTCGCTGCTGACAGATCGAATCGCCGGAGGATCTCCTTCGGCGCGAACGCTACGGCTGGCGGCGGTCGCGACCTGCGTATGCGGCAGCAGTCGGTTCGCGACATCGAGGATCGGGGCCGGCACTCGATACCCGATGGTGAGGTGAGCGATCTCGCTCGCCGAAGCTCGCAAGTGGCCCAGCGCCTCGGTCCAATCGCGCTGCCCGGCGGGAGTCGTTGACTGTGCAAGATCCCCGAGGATCGTGAGCGAATTCGCCGGACTACGACGGCCGATACAACGCAGCGCGACCGCGCTGTGGTCCTGCGCTTCGTCGACGACCCCATGTCCCAAGGTGAAGGGCGTGCCGTTGAGGAGCGAGTGGGCTTCGTCGACGAGGAACTGATCGGCCACCGTCCACTGGCGGCGTTTCCCACTTGGGCCGGGCAACAGCCTGTCGACCAATTTGATCGGTAGCTGCGTGGGCCACGCACTGGTAATCGCGGCGCGCAGACCGGGTGCCTTCTCCCACACGTCGTCGCGATCGAAGCGGCGCATCATGTCGCGCTGCACGATCCCCTTCATCGAATCGCGCCGCTTGTTGACCGGCGCGTTGGCGTGCAATGCCTGCGTGATCCAGGCCGCCAGCTCGTCGGTAGTGATCGTGATCGTCCGCGCGCCTAGCGGAATCCGTAGATCGTCAGCCGGGATCGTGATGTGTTCCGTCGCCGCCTGCTCGAGCTGATCGAGCATTTCCGCTGTGCCCTTCCGGCGGCGCGTATCGCGATCATCCTCACCTGTGATCGCAACCTTCGGGACGCAGAGCTCGAGCGCCGTGCGCTGCTGCACACTGCGCTCACCCAGCGATGGCAGTACGTTGGCGATGTAGTCGAGGAAAACCTTGTTCGGCCCGACTACAAGTACACCATCGCGAACGAGCCGTCGACGATGCTCGAAAAGAAGATAGGCAGCGCGGTGCAGGCCGACGGCGGTCTTGCCGGTACCCGGGCCTCCTTGCACCACCAGGCACTGCTCGAGCGGCGCACGAATGACGACGTCTTGCTCGGCCTGGATCGTCGCCACGATCTCGCGCATCGCGCCGGTGCGAGCGGCGCCGATCTCGGCGAGCACGGGGTCGGGAATGCCGCTGCCAGAAGTTTCGTGGTCGGGGTCGTCGAGTTGCTCGTCGAGGTAAGCCGTGAACTCGCCGTCGGCCATCGTGAAGCGGCGACGATGGGCAAGGCCGAACGGATCGGCGTGCGTAGCGCGATAGAACGGCGCTGCAATCGGCGCCCGCCAGTCGATCACCACCGGGTCGTGCCGATCGTTCTCGATATGACGACGACCGATGTACCAACGCTCGTGCGCGCCGGCCTGCTCGATGCGACCGAAGAAGTCGCCGGCGCCCGGTGTGCGCAAGTCCTCCAACGCTTCGGCAACCGTCACCTCGATGTATTCCTTGGTGATCTCGTCGGCAGACGCATCGGGATCCAGCTGTGAGAAGCGGTCGATCATTCGATCGCGACAGGCGCGCGCGAACTCAAGATGTGCTTGTTCGGCAGCGAGTTCAGCGAAAGGCTCAGCGCTCACGGGTTTGCCACGTTAGTGTTCGCCACATGGACAAGCCTGCCGTTGAAAGTCCGGTTGAAGCAGTAGCCGAGGAACAAGCCAGCGAACTCATCGAGGAGTTGCTGGTGGAGGAAATCTCCATCGATGGCATGTGCGGTGTCTACTGACCTGATCACCGGCGTCGCCGCACAACCACTGTTGGGGGTGGCGTTGGAACTGCACCCCCAAGTCGCACTGCGCCCCGAGCCGTTCGGCGCACTCGCCTACCACTACGGCAACCGGCGGTTGGTATTCCTGAAACACGTCGATGTGGTGGCGGTTGCGCGCAGTCTTGCCGATTATCCCTCGCTCGCCGCGGCGCTGCAGGCAGCCGACATCGAGCCAGCGCGCTGGCCGTCGTTCGTCGCCGCGTTCGAGTCGCTGCGCACCGCAGAGGTCGTCCGTGAGCGTTAGCACATTGCAGAAGCCATCGCTGGTGACTCGATTGAAGTCGGGACTCGGAGCGCCGATCTGCCTCACCTGGGAGCTGACGTACGCGTGCAACCTGCAGTGCGTGCACTGTCTCTCGTCGTCGGGCCAGCGCGATGAGCGCGAGCTGACGACCGTCGAGGCCAAGCGAGTGCTCGACGAGTTGCGCGCGATGCAGGTCTTCTACATCAACATCGGCGGCGGCGAGCCGATGATCCGTCGCGACTTCTTCGAGCTGATCGAGTACGCAGTGACTCCCGCCAACGGAGCCGACGGCATCGGCGTCAAGTTCTCGACCAACGGCGCGTTCATCGATGCTGCGAATGCTCGGCGACTCGCGGCGATGAATTACCTCGACGTTCAGATCAGCCTCGACGGCATCGACGCCGCCACCAACGATGCAGTTCGTGGCGCGGGTAGCTACAAGATGGCGCGCCGCGCGATGGACCACCTGGCAGCCGCCGACTTCGGGCCGTTCAAGATCAGCGTCGTGGCCACTCGCCACAATGTGCCGCAACTCGATCAATTCAAGACGCTTGCCGATAGCTACGGCGCCCAGCTACGGCTGACGCGGTTACGCCCGAGTGGGCGTGGGGCCGACACGTGGGGCGATCTGCATCCGACGCAAGCACAGCAGCGCGAGATTTATTACTGGCTGATCAATCGCGGAGAAGAGGTGCTCACCGGCGATTCATTCTTCCACCTCAATGCACTCGGCGACCCCTTGCCCGGTCTGAACATGTGTGGCGCCGGCCGAGTGGTTTGCTTGATCGACCCCATCGGTGATGTGTACGCATGTCCGTTCGTGATCCACGACGAGTTCCACGCGGGCAACGTGCGTGAGGCTGGAGGTTTCGCTCGCATCTGGCGGCACAGCGACTTGTTCACATCGCTGCGCGAACCACAATCCGCCGGCGCGTGCGCGAGTTGCGGTGCGTTCGACGCGTGTCAGGGCGGCTGCATGGCGGCAAAATTCTTTACCGGGCTGCCACTGGATGGCCCCGATCCCGAGTGTGTGATTGGCAACGGCTCGACCGCCCTTGCCGTTGCCGTTGGAGTTCCGGTCGCGGTCGAGTTGAAACCACGACCAGCAGCAGATCACAGCAAACACGCGCGCCGCGTACAGTAGACAAACGTGATCTGGCTGTTGCTGGTGCCCGCGTACCTGCTGGGCACGTTTCCTAACGCGGCGCTCGTTGCGCGCAGTCGTGGCATCGACATTCAACAGGTGGGCTCGGGCAATCCAGGGGCATCCAATGTCGCGCGCGTGATGGGCACGAAGTGGGGTGTCGTGGTGTTTGTGCTCGACGGGCTCAAGGGTGCGATACCCGCTGCCGCGGGCTTGCTGCTCGACGAACGAGCAGCGGCGTACGGCATGTTGGTCGCCGCCGTGCTCGGTCATATGTTTCCGATCACTCGCCGCTTCAGAGGTGGCAAAGGCGTAGCGACGATGGGCGGTGGCGCACTGGTACTGCACCCGATCGTCTCGGTTGCGTTGCTCGCCTTGTGGGTGATCGTGCGCAAACTGTCGGGCAAGGCTTCGGTCGCGTCGTTGGCGATCATGGTCGGGTTGCCCGTCGGGGTGGCCGTGAAGGGTTCCCCGGGCTGGGAAGTTGCGGCACTGGTGGCTTGCAACGCGTTGGTGTTGGTGCGTCACGTCGACAACATCAAACGACTGCTCGCCGGCCGCGAGTTGTCGGCCTCGCGCAACTGATGATGCGCTTGCTGCAGCCACTCTCGCTCGGTGCACCCCACTCCTCGCTCGTACTCGCCAATCGAGTGATGTTCGGCCCCCACGTCACCAACCTCGGCGATCTCGACCGTCGGCTGACGGCGCGACACACGGCGTACTACGAGCGTCGCGCGCGCGGTGGTTGTGGAACGATCGTGATCGAGGGTGCCAGCGTGCACGAGAGCGATTGGCCATACGAGCGAGCACCACTCGCCGATCGCTGTGCCGACGGTTGGGCGCAAATAGTTGCCGCCTGTCACCCCCACGGAACAGCCGTAATTGCTGCGCTCGACCATGCGGGTGGTCAAGGCAGCAGCGCCTACAACCAACGCGAACTGTGGGCACCGTCGCGCGTGCCCGAGGTCAACACCCGCGAGGTGCCGAAGTGGATGGAGGCCGAGGACATCGCCGCAGTGATCGCCGGCTTCGGTCGTGCGACAACAACTGCGGTGCACGCCGGTTGCGACGGAGTGGAAGTGAACGCGGGCCAGCACAGCCTCGTTCGGCAGTTTCTCAGCGGTCTCACCAATCATCGCGACGACGAGTGGGGGCTCGATCGACCGCGCTTCGCTCGTGAAGTGCTGGCCGCAGCACGCGCCGGACTTGGCGATGGTGGCGTGCTGGGGCTGCGGCTGTCGTGCGACGAGTTGGCACCGTGGGCAGGCATCACGCCCGAGATCGCCGTCGACATCGCGCGTCAGCTGGCGCCACTGGTCGACTATCTCGTCGTCACCCGCGGCAGCATCTACTCGGTCAACAAGACGCGTGCCGACTTCCACGAACCGACTGGCTACAACATCGAGCTGTGTCGCCAGGTCAAGGCGGCGACCGGTGGCACACCAGTGTTCCTGCAGGGCTCGGTCGTCGAGTACAGCCAAGCCGAGTCGGCGATCGGTGATGGTGTCTGTGATGCGGTGGAAATGACCCGCGCGCAGATCGCCGACCCAGACTTGGTGCACAAGGTGCAGCAAGGATTAGGCCCTCGGCCCTGCCTGCGGTGCAACCAAACCTGTCAAGTGCGCGACGTACGCAGCCCGGTGGTGACGTGTGTCGGCGAACCGACGAGTGGTCGCGAAACCGAAGACCCTGATTGGTACGTACCCGCCGCGCTCCCCCGCGAGGTACTCGTGATCGGTGCCGGAATTGCAGGACTCGAGACCGCACGCATCGCATCGGCGCGCGGCCACCGCGTGCGTGTGATCGACCGGTCGGATCGGGTCGGCGGAGTCGCCGCGCTCGCCGGACCTGGTGCACCGCTCGTCGAGTGGCTTAGTCGCGAAGTCAACAACGCTGGTGTCGAATTGCAGCTGCAGACCGAGTACGACGGCGCTCGCGCGGGTGAGGTGGTTGTGCAGTGCACTGGCAGCCAGCCGGGCGACCGAGCATATGAAATTACGGCGGAAGCAATCGTGTTCGATGTGCTCGATGTGTATCGCGGAGTGGAACTTCCGGCTGGACCAATTGCGCTGTTCGACCCAATCGGTGGTCCGATCGCGATCGCACTCGCCGAACGATTGGGTGACCGAGCGATTCTCATCACCCAAGATCAGATCGCTGGTAACGAACTGTCGCGTAGCGGAGATCTCGCGCCGGCCAACGTGCGCCTGGCGCAGCTCGGAGTACGCATCGAGCGTCGCAGCCTTCTGCGCTGCGTGCGCGAGCGGGAAGTCGAGCTCGAGGATCGCTTCAGTGGTGAACGCCGTACTGTCGCGTGCGCGGCACTGGTCGACTGTGGCTTTCGGTTGCCAACCGCCGCGATCGACAGCGCGATCGCACAGGCGGGCGATTGCGTAGCTCCGCGCACGATTCACGAGACCGTGTTGGAGGCACGTCGAGTCGCTCTCGCGTTATGAGGATGCTCGACGCTCGACGCGCAGTACACACTGCAGGTCTGTGTCGGGCATTGCAATCAACTCGTCGAAGGTGCCGGTCGCACCCGCAGCAACCGCAAGGATCTCGGTCTCGACCAGAGCTCGTGTCACCGAGTCGCCGTTGAGCAGGCTGATGTAGATTCGGTAGTCGGCCGGGCTGGATGTCGGATTCGTTGCCGTACCGGTGACCCGCCATCCGTCTGCTTCTTGCACACAAGTCTGATCTGTGATGTCGGTCAGCGCGCCTTCGAACTCGCCCGACGCCGGAGGATGCACAACGTCAGTCAGGTCGGCAACCGTGGTCGGCGTTTCGCCCGCGTGCTCGTCAGTCGTCTCGCTGTCCTTCGACGAATCGGAACAAGCACCCAGCAACATCACTGCCACCGCGAAGCAGCCCGCACGAAACCTGTTTGTCCTCACATCGCACCCATCTCTTGGTCGAGTTGCCGCCGCCGCTTTGCAACGAAGAGCAACAGTAGTCCTGCCATCATCAAAAAGCCGATCACCCTCAGCGCCACAGCAATGTCGGCGCCGGTAAGCGGTATCCCTCCAGATGCCGATCGTGACACGACCACGATGTTGGAAGTGCCGGAGACGTTCAACACTCCGGACTTGGCAGCGACCAAGGCGGTATTGCTAATCGATTTCGCAGTGACGTCGTTCGCAGTGACCGAGTGAACTGCGCTGCAGGTGATCGATTGTCCGGGCGCGAGAGTGGCCGGAGTGGCAGGCGTGCACGTTCCCATCACCGCGTTCGGGTCAGTAACTACGACATTGGTCAGGTCAATGTTGCCGGTGTTGGTAGCCGTGATCGTGTACGGGATCTGCTGACCAACGGTGGTGAAGCCGCTAGCCGTCGTCGACTTCGAAATCGTGACCGCTGGCGTCTGTATTGCGGGAACCGTCACCAGGTTGCTGTAGTAGTCGACGGTCGCGCTGGACGGCGTCGTACCGCTCACCTCGCCAACGTTGTCAAAGTGACCAAGGTTGAGATCGGCTTGTGTCACGGAATGGCTGGCCGGGCAGGTGATGCTCTCACCCGGCAGAAGCGTCGCTGGTGCCGCCGGCGAGCACGTGCCGACAACAGCGAATGCGTCGGAGACGATCACGTTCGTCAGCGTCACGTTGCCATTGTTGGTCGCGGTCAACGTGAAGTTCAGCACTTGACCGACGGCTGAATATGACGTCGCTGAAGTGCTCTTGACGATCGCGGCCCCTGGCCCGTTCGGTGCGCTCACTGTTGCGGAATCGGTGTCGGTCACGGCCGGGCCACTCGGTGGTGTGCCAGTAGCCGTCGCCGTGTTCACGATCGAACCTTGACTGATGTCGGCCGCTGTGACCGTGTATGACGCCGTGCATGTAGTCGACGCTGAAGGCCCCAACGTCGACGCCGGGCACGACACAGCCGACAAGCCGGGCAACGGATCGGTCACGTCCACCGATGTCAACGTGACGTTGCCGGTGTTGGTCACCAAGAATGAGTAAGCCACGGTTTGACCGACGGCCGTCACAATCGTCGGCGACGCCGACTTGGCGACATCGATCGACGGCGACTGAGTGGTAGTGACCGTTGCCGAATCGAAGTCGGTAACAGGTGGCCCGCTGGGCGGTGTTCCGCTGACCGATGCGGTGTTGGCGATCGGGGCACCAGCGTCCATGTCCGCTTGAGTCACGCTGTACGACGCAGTGCATGTCATCGACACCGAGGGCGCCAAGGTCGACGACGGACAGTTGACCGCTGAGAGACCCGGCAACGGATCGCTGACGCCGACCGACGTCAACGTGACGTTGCCGGTGTTCGACACGAAGAACGAATAGTTGACAACCTGCCCGGCGCCAGTCACCGTCGTCGGCAGCGCTGACTTGGCGATCGCGATCCCCGGGCCGGCAGGCGCGGTCACGGTTGCGGAACCTGTGTCGGTGACGGGAGGTCCGCTCGGCGGTGTGCCGGTCGCGGTCGCCGTGTTCGAGATCGAGCCGGCGTTGATATCGGCCTGGGTGGCTGTATAGGACGCAGTACATGTCGTCGAGGCTGAAGGCGCCAATGTCGACGCCGGACAGTTGACCGCTGAGAGACCGGGCAACGGATCGCTGACGCCGACCGACATCAGCGTGACGTTGCCGGTGTTGGTCACCAGGAACGAATACGCAACTCCCTGACCAGCGGCGGTCACAAAGGTCGGCAGCGCCGACTTGGCGACTGTGATCGACGGCGATTGAGTTGCGGTGACGGTCGCCGAGTCGGTGGCGGTGACCACGGGTCCGCTCGGCGGCGTGCCCGATGCGGTCGCGGTGTTGAGAATCGAACCAGCATCGATGTTGGCCTGTGTGACGGTGTACGACGCCGTGCATGTAGTCGATGCGGAAGGTGCCAACGTCGACACGGGGCACGACACAACCGATAGACCAGGCAGCGGATCGGTAACACCGACCGACGTCAGGGTGACATTGCCGTCGTTGACCACAAAGAACGAATAGGCGACGGTTTGACCTGGTGCGCTCACCGTTGTCGGCAGCGCCGACTTCACGATCGTGAGCGACGGCAACTGATTCGCGGTCACGGTCGCCGAATCATCGTCGGTCACGGCCGGCCCGCTCGGCGGTGTGCCGGAAGCTGTCGCGGTGTTCAAAATCGAGCCGGTGTCGATGTCCGCCTGCGTGACGGTGTACGACGCCGTGCAAGTGGTCGAAGCCGAAGGTGCAAGAGTCGAAGCCGGGCACGACACAGCCGAAAGGCCGGGCAACGGATCGGTAACGCCGACCAACGTCAGCGTCACGTTGCCGCTGTTGGTCACCAAGAACGAGTACGCCACCGCGTCACCAGCATCGATCACCGTCGTCGGCAGCGCCGACTTGACCACGTTGATCGACGGCGACTGCGTGGCGGTGACCGTCGCCGAATCAGTGTCGGTGACGGCGGGTCCGCTCGGAGGCGTTCCCGACGCGGTCGCGGTGTTCACGATCGAACCGGCATTGACGTCGGCTTGGGTGACGGTTCTGCTGGCGGAGCACGTAGTGGAAGCGGAAGGCGCCAGTGTCGAAGCCGGGCAATTGACGACCGACAAGCCGGGCAGCGGGTCGGTCACGACGACGGATGTCAGCGTGACATTGCCGGTGTTGGTCACCAAGAACGAATACGCAACGGATTGACCGGCAGCCGTCACCGTCGTTGGCAGCGCCGACTTCGCGACTGTGATCGACGGCGACTGCGTCGCGGTCACCGTCGCCGAGTCGGTGTCGGTGACTGTCGGGCCGGTGGGCGGTGTGCCCGACGCGGTGGCTGTGTTCACGATCGAACCGGCGTTCATGTTCGGCAAGCTGACGGTGTACGACGCAGTACAGGTTGTGGAGATGGACGGTGCCAACGTCGACACCGGGCAGCTCACCGCGGAGAGACCGGGCAGCGGATCGGTAACACCAACGGCTGTCAACGTGACGTTGCCCGTGTTGGTCACCAAGAACGAATAAGCAACGCCATCGCCGGCGGCGGTGACTGTTGTCGGGACCGCCGACTTCACGATCGTGATCGACGGCGAGGGAGTAGCGGGCACCGTCTCCGAATCCCTGTCCGTGACCGCCGGACCGCTGGGCGGTGATCCGGACGCGGTCGCCAAGTTCACGATCGAACCCGC
>JANWKM010000155.1 GCA_025451395.1 Ilumatobacteraceae bacterium | reverse complement strand
GAACGATGAGGTCCGAGGATTTGCGCGCTCTTGTGTCGGTTGCGGTCGTGGCGACCGTCGTGATCGGCGGCATGGCCTTGCTCGGCGACGACGATAAGGGGGCCACCGTTTCCGCCGCGCCGACCTCTAGTCCTGGTTCAGTTGACGACACGAACCCCGAGGTCATCACCACCGATTCGGTCATCACTACCGACGCACCCACCGGCAGCACCGTTGTGGGCGACGATGTCGTGGTCGGCGGCAGCACCGACGAAGCAAATAGTGGTTGCGTCATGGTCGAGCGTTCGGTCACCGTCGGAAGCACCGGCCCAACGGTCGAATGTCTCCAAACCGCTCTAGCAAAGGACGGCGTCTACACCGGCCCGATCACCGGCTTGTACGACCAGGCCACCTACGACGCGGTCAAATCGCTGCAGCTCCGTGAAGACCTGTTCGTCGACGGTCTTGCGGGTCGTGAGACGGGCTTGTTCCTCGGCATCTGGCCCGACGAAGCGTCACTCGTCGTGCACACCCCGCCGCCTGCGGCAGGTGCGGTCGATCTGTTGGGGTACCCGATGTCGACCGTTTCGAGCGCGGGTGCCGACGCTCCCCCGCTGCCGCCCGACTCGGGTTCCGGCAAGCGCTTGGTGTACTCGCGTGCCGGTCAGCGCGTGTGGGCGGTCGGCGACAATGGCGAGATCATTCGCTCGTGGTTGGTCTCGGGCAGCAAGTACAACAACGAAACTCCCGGCACGCATGAGGTGTACAGCCGTTCTGAGATGTCGACCGCGTGGAACGGCAAGGCATACCTGCCGCACATGGTCCGCTGGTTAAAGACCGACATTGGTGCCATCGGCTTTCACGAAATCCCGACCCACGTCAGCGACGGCACTGTGTACATGACGGAAGCCGAGCTCGGTACGCGTTTGTCCGGTGGCTGCCAGCGGCAAGCGAAGGCCGACGCCGACTTCGTATGGGATTGGGCAGTGATCGGCACACCGGTCGTCGTTGTATGAGACTGGTCGTGTGAGGGTCGTGATCGTGTGAGGGTCGTGATCGTGTGACCACGCGCGGTTGGCGGGCCGCTGTCCTGATCCTCAGCCTGGCGGCATTGGCCGGATGCTCAGCATCCGCTGATGCGAACAGCACTTCTTCTACTCCGGCGGTGGAAACGACGACGTCGTCGAGCGTTCCCTACATCGCGCCATTACCGACGACGGCCACCTCGTCAACAACCACGTCGACGTCGACCAGTACAACGACGACAACGATCCCACCCCCGAACCCGCTCGACACAAACCTGTCGAGCGACGTCGGCCTGATCGCCAGCAACGCGACACTCCAAGAACTCGCCACCGCCAACGCGTTCATCGCGCGCTGCCGCAGTGTTTGGCCGGGCAACACTCGCTCGATAGCGATGTCGATCAGCCACCATGGTGAGTTCGTTGCCTCGTGGACCGTCGGCACGACCCACCGCGGTAACCCGATCGATCTGACCGCCCGCTTCCGCATCGCCAGTATGTCGAAGATGCTGACCACGCTCGCGGTCATGAAACTTGTCGAGCAGGGACTCATCCAGCTCGACGTTCCTTTTGTGCAGCAGTACCACACCGACGACACGCCGAATGACTCCCGCTTTCCACTCATCACGGTGCGCCATCTGCTGACGCATACCTCGGGATTGCCGGGGTTGCGCGGTTCGTTCTTCCGCGCAAACGTTTCGAACTGGCACGGTGTTGTCGAGGTCGCGTACGACCGCGACATGCTCTCCTCGCCCGACGTTCAGTTCTTCTACAGCAATGCGAACTTTGTGTTGCTCGGAGCACTCGTCGAACAGGTCACCGGCGTTCCTTACGAGCAGGCCGTACATCAGTTGGTACTCGACCCACTCGGCATCACCACCGCGGAAATGGTCGACACCGAGGAGCAACCCCAAGGTGACCCCGACTACTTGGTGACACCGGGGCGGCTGTATATGGAGGCGTTGGGCCCAGCGGGCGCATGGGTGATGACGGCGACGGATGCGGCGCGGCTGATGGTCGCGTACGACCCAACAGTTGCACCGGTGGTGAGCGCCGACACGATCGCAGCAATACGCACGTGGAACGGAATCCAATCCGATGTCCCCGACAAGTACCAGTACGGACTCGGGCTGATGCTGGTCAATCCGGGAATATACGTTGGTCACACCGGCACCATCGAGAGTGTGCGCAGCTTTGCGCTGCTGCTTCCAAATGGATACGCCGTGACTTTTCTCAGTAGTTCAGAGAAATTTGCCTCAAACGGAACCGCCATGATCGATATCTTTCGCGGCGAGATCGAGGGCTTGGCGCTGCTTCCTGATTAATCAGGTCAATACAGTGACGGTGTCGCCGATCGACAGCGTGTCCCAAATCAGTTGTGCAATCTCGGGCACGACGCGAATGCAACCTGACGATTCGCCACGCCGGCTTAGGTCGCCGACGGACTCCGCGGGTTGCACCAGCGAGCCGTCACTCAGCATCGGGATCGCGTGAAACGCGACCCGCGCACCGGTTCTCTCGCCGTACGAGAAGGCGACGAAGTTTCGAAGCGTCGTGATGTGCCCACCGAATGTCGACGTGGTCCTGAGGTCCTTCGCATACACCTGATATACGCCAGGGTCGGGCATCGACCATGCGGTACTGACTGGGAACTCGGTGGTGATGTAGCCGTCGAGGCACAGCCACGCCAGTTGTATGTCGCGATCGATCGCCGCCGATGGCCCAGTCGCCGCGCAACCGGCGCCGGGTTCCGGTGGGACGGTGGCAACGGGGACGGTGGTGACCGGAATCGTCGGCGGCGCGGGTGTGGTCGGCGGCGCCGTGCTGTCGACCGACGATGCGACAGTCACCGCGGTACGGCTCGAAGAATCTGCGCTGCAGCCAAGCAGTGTCGCGGCGCCGATGACGACGGCTAGGGCTCGGATTTGGTGCGCGATCACTTCGCTGCCTCCACGAGCGACTCGACACCAAGCTGCCAACTGAAGAACGTCAACGCGTCGGCACCTTCATTCACGACCATGCTGGCAGGTTTGCCGACGCCGTGGCCGGCGCGGCCGTGTTGCAGCAGCAGAATCGGCCGCTCCGATTGACTGCTACTTGCCCATGTGAGCAGCGCGGACATCTTGCGCGCGTGGCATGGATCGACGCGTGTGTCGCTCTCGGCGGTAGTGAACAGCACGGCCGGATACTCGGCACCGTGGTGCACGTGGTGATACGGCGAGTACGCGTATAGCCATCCGAATTCTTCAGGAACATCCGGGTCGCCATACTCATCGGTCCAGAGACGGGCAATCAGGAATTGCGGAAAGCGAATCATGTCGAGCAGCGGCACTCCACACCACACGGCGCGCGCGAGGTCGGGGCGCTGGGTGATTGCGACGCCCGTCAGCAAACCGCCGTTGCTGCGACCGACAAGGCCGAGGATCTCGCGCGACGTATAACCCTGCGAAACCAGCCAATCGGCAGCGGCATGAAAGTCGTCGAAAACCTTCTGCTTGTTGGCGCGGCGACCGGCGTAGTGCCACGACTCGCCGTATTCATAGCCACCGCGTAGGCCAGCGATGCAGTACACGCCGCCAGCGCCACACCACGCGGCCAGATTCGGCATCCACGCCGGTGTCTCGGCGATCGCGAAGCCGCCGTAGCCATTGAGAATCAGCGGCGTGGTGGTGGAGGGAGTGATGTCGGCGCGATGCATCACGAACATCGGAATCGATGTTCCGTCGAGCGATGGGTAGTGCACCTGCGTGACCTTCAGTTCGGGTACCACCGTCGGATCGATGGCATCGCCCCACGGTTGCAGCCCGTCTTTGGGAGTGAAGCGCTTGACGGAAATCGGTGCGCCGAACGTCGCGACGGCAACGAACGCCCGCCCATCGTCGGCATCGAGCGCCGCAACTCCGGCGACACCGAGATCGACAACCTCGCCACTCGGCCAGCGTTCGAGGCAATCGACCGCGACTCTGCTGGCGGTGACCAATACCTCGTCGCCGAACGGCGCGAACCCGGTGTTTGGTGCGAGCACGACATCGGGGCGCTCGGGAACGATCGTCTGCCACGCGGTGGGGTCGGTGAGGCGTGCTCGCACAACGCGACCGTTCGGCGCGTCGCGCATCGTGACGCCCACCAACGAGTCGCCATCGAACTCCAGACTGGATGGCGCGTTCACGCCCTCGATCACAGCGGTCCATGTGTTGGTACGCGTATCCAGCAGATGAATGTCGATCTGCGTCCACGACACCAGCATGTGCACGAGGAGGTAGCGCCCGTCGCGACTGGTCGCCACGTCGGGCCACGACTCGGGGGTTGGCAACTTGTCGAAGACGAGACGGTCGTTGCTCACGTCGTCGCCCATGCGATGAAAGCGAATGTGGCGGTTGTACTCGTCGCCCTCGGGGTACACCGCGTACCAGAAGCCGGAGTGGTCTGGCAGCCAAGCCACGCTCGCGGCGCGCGTGTTTGGAATGCGCAGCGGATGCACGGTTCCAGTGGCGACTTCCATTACGTGCAGCACGCTGTTCTCGCTGCCGCCTTCGCTGAGGCCGTAGGCAACCATGCTGCCGTCGTGCGACGGATGAAACCAGTCGATCGCGACCGCGCCATCGGCAGCGAGTGTGGCGGGATCGAGCAAGGTGCGAGCCGGTATCACCGGGTCGACGGCACTACGCAACACGAGCGAGTACTGATCAGCGCCGGCTGCCCGCTCGAGCACGAACAATTGCTCGCCGTGCACTGCGAGCGAGAGCGTCGTCGGTAATGCGATCAGCGCCGACAAGCGTTCATGCCAGCGATCCCATGTCGGGCGGTCGGAAAGCGCCTGGCGGGTTCGCTGATTGTGCGCGGCAACCCAGTCGACAACTGCGGGTGACTCGCCGTCTTCCAACCACCGATAGGGGTCGCGAACCTCGACGCCGTGGTAGACGTCGGCCACGACGCCCCGCATCGAAGCGGGAGCCGCGGCTACCTCCGGCTCAGCCACGCCCCATATTCGGGCGCTTGCCGTGGTTTGCCTTGCTGCGGCGCAGGCGCGCCTTGCGCTTCTTGGTCTTCTTCGACATAGCTTTCGAGCCTACCGGCCAAGACCTAACTACACGTCCAGTCGAGGAGCACTTCGGCGGTCCAGGTGTTGATCACACGGTCGAGGGGAACGCCCATTTCGGCGGCGCGGTTGCAGCCATGGGGCTGCCATTCGAGTTGGCCAGTGGCGTGCGCATCGCTGTCGATTGCGAAGTAACAGCCGTAATCGATAGCCATCTTCAGCAGGGGGCGGGGTGGGTCGAGCCGCTCGGGACGGCAGTTAATCTCGACGGCTGTGCCGAATTTCTCGCAGGCGGCGAACACGTAGTCCGGGTCAAAGGTGCTCGGATCGCGCTTGCCGATCATGCGGCCGGTGCAGTGGCCGAGGATGTCGACGTTCGGGTTGGCGACCGCGCGAACCATGCGCTCGGTCATCTCTTTCTTGGCCATGCGTAGCTTGCTGTGCACGCTGCCGACGACGACGTCGAGCTGCGCCAGCACATGGTCGCCATGGTCAAGCGTGCCGTCTTCGAGAATGTCGACTTCGATTCCGGTGAGAATTCGAAACGGCACCAGTTGCTTGTTCAACTCGGCAATGTCGGCGAGTTGCTGATGCAGCCGTTCCTCGCTGAGGCCGTGCGCGACCGTCAGCCGCGGCGAGTGGTCGGTCAGAACCATGTATTGATGGCCGATAGCCATGGCGGTCCGAGCCATCGCCTCAATGGTGGCGCCACCGTCGCTCCAGCGACTGTGGAGGTGGAGGTCGCCAAGCAATGCGTTGCGATAGACGGCACCTTCTGGCGTGAGCTTCACCTGCGTCTTCGCTTCCAGTTCGGTGAGGTACGCGACTTCTCCACCGGCGAGCGCTTGCTGGATCACGGTGGCGGAACTGTCGCCGATGCCGTCGAGATCGGTGAGGGTGTCGGCTTTCGCGCGCTCGACCAGTTCGTCGGGAGGAATTGAACGAGCAACTTCCAGGGCTCGCACGAACGCCTTGGTCTTGAAGCCGGTGTCGTGCGCGCGGTCGAGGCAATGCACGACTCTTTCGAGGGCTGCAACCGGTGTCACGCACCCATTGTACGTGTGCGTTCTAGGCGACGACTCGTCGACGCCGCAACGTACCTAGCAGGCCGATGCCACCGACGAGAAACGCGGTGCCGAGGTACGCGACTGACACATCGGCATCTCCGGTGCGCGGCAACGGTGTCGGTGTCGGTGCCGCTGGGGTTTCGACGGCGAGGTACGTGGTTTCCGTGCCAGTCGTACTCGTTGGCTCAATGGTGGTTGTCGTCGCTTCAGTGGTCGTTGTTGCGACCTCAGTTGTCGTAGTCGTGGATTCCGTCGTCGGGGGAACGACATCGATCGACGCTTCGGCTTGCAGCACTCGCGACGCACCACCGGTGATCAGGTTTTGCCCGCCCTGGCCGTCGGCGAAGGCGGGGTCGCCGCGATACACATCGGCGGGACCCGGTGCGGAAGCTGTGGCAACCACGGTGACGATGCCAGGCGGGAGAGACACCGTCACCGTGGCTGTGCCGTCCGCGCTCGTGGTCGCAACCAGCGGGGATTCCAGCCCGCTCACGAGTACGGAGATCGGCTGGTCGGGCACCGGTGCGGTGCCCGCGAGCAGAGTGGCCGTTGCAGTTCCGTCGCCAGCAAGTGACAACGCGAGCGTCCAGACCTCGGTGACCGCTTGTGCTTCGTGGTGCAACGCGACGGCCAGTGACTGCAGATCGGGGCGACCCGACGCATCGCCCACCACTCCGAGCGTCGGGACCAGTGGGGCGTTGTCGTCGATCGACCGGTTGGGGCCGGCAGCATCTTGCGCGTAGTAGTGGAACAAGACCCACAGTGCGGCCGCGAGCTGATTGTCCGCCGTGTCGCCGTACTTCCATGCCAAGTACGAGCTGAGGACACCCGTGGGGTCGTTGGGAAACGACTGCGCGATCCATCGCGAATTCGAAGCGATGGTCGGGTGGATGCCGCGGTTGAACGTGCACGAGCCGACGCGGAATTCGCCTGACGGATCGCGAAACAGCCACTGCCCGGCCCAGATCGGGAACGGCGAGTTGGCGACGCCGGCAGTGTGGAACTGAATCGCTTGACCGGCGCAGCGATAGTCGCCGCTCGCATCGGGTCCGTCGGTGAAGCTGGTGTGCTCGACGCAATTGCCCGGAATCGATGTGCCCAGTGATTCAGCTGCGGTCGGCGTTGCTGTCGGAGTGAACAGCAATATCAGGGTCACGATCGTCGAATGGGCGAATAGCTTCACGACTGCACTGGGCACAGCCATTGCACCGGGTCGGCAAGTAGCCTGCACCCTTCCTATGGAACGCTTCGGCCTGGTCGGGTTACCCAACGCGGGCAAGAGCTCGTTGTACAACGCACTGACCGGCGGCGGTGCGCTTGCTGCTCCATATCCGTTTGCGACCAAGGATCCGAACATCGGTGTCGCCCGTGTGCCCGACGATCGCGTCGAGCGACTGGCCGCGATGAGTAAGTCGAAGTCGATCATCCACGCGCAGGTTGAGGTCGTCGACATCGGTGGACTTGTCGAGGGTGCGTCCAAGGGTGAGGGACTCGGCAACAAGTTCCTCGCCAACATTCGCGAGGTCGATGCGATCGTGTTCGTGTTGCGCGCGTTCGAGGACGACGACGTCACTGGCCCGAGCGATCCGATCGAGCACCTGCGTGTCGTCGAGATCGAGTTGGCGCTCGCCGACTTGGAGACCGTCGAGAAGCGGTTGAACCAAGCGACTCGTCAAGCCAAGCTCGACAAGGGTGCCGCTGCCGAACTTGGTGCGTTGCAAGCGGCATACGACGCGTTGAGCGAAGGCAAGCCGTTGTATAGAGCTGGGTTGTCCAACGACTTCAAGGCGGTGCTGCGGCCGTACTTTCTGTTGACCAATCGTTCGGTGCTCGCCGTCGTCAACGTCGGCGAGAGCGACTTGGCGCGTGTCGACGAACTTGAGCAGCGCGTGCGCGACGAGTTCACTTCGGCTGGCGACAACGTCGAGGTGATCGGCATGTGCGTGCAGTTGGAAGCCGAAGCGGCGACGATCACCGATCCGGTCGAGCGCGCCGAGATGCTGCAGGGTTTCGGCCTCGGCGAGGGTGCACTGTTCCGAATGGTGCGCTCGTCGTATCACCTGCTCGGCCTGCGCACGTTTCTCACGACCGGCGAGAAGGAAACGAGGGCGTGGACGTTCTACGCCGGTTCGTCAGCACCCGAGTGTGCCGGCCGCATCCACACCGACTTCCAGCGCGGCTTCATCAAAGCGGAAGTGATCCACTGGGATGACCTGCTCGATATCGGTTCGTGGAACAAAGCCAAAGACGTCGGCAAGCTCCGCATCGAAGGCAAGGACTATCACCCAATCGACGGCGACGTCATGGAGTTCCGCTTCAACGTTTAGTTAGTCGAGGGTTTCCTGCTACCCGAGGTTTACGTCCCCGCCGGCGGGGATGAAACCCTCGACGCACTTGTT
>JANWKM010000154.1 GCA_025451395.1 Ilumatobacteraceae bacterium | reverse complement strand
TTCCGAGAATCCCTCGGTGACCAACTCCCCCGGCACCGGCGCGGCGAAGAAAGCTTCGACCGCAGTCAGCGCCACGACAGCGTTGTCGCCTTGGTGTCGTCCGTGCAGGGGCACATATATGTCTGTGTAGATCGTCGTCGGTGTGCGCATATCGACCATGCGGCCGCCGAGTGCCAGCTGGTTCTCGAGTACATCGAAGTGTTCGCCGCGACGCAGGCTCGTGGCACCACCCGCGTTGGCGAAGATGTCGGCAAGCGCGGGCTCCGTTTCGCCGATCACCACCGCGCTATTTGGTTTGACGATGCCCGCCTTCTCGAGCGCGATGTGGCGCTTGGTCGGACCGGCGTACTCGGTGTGATCAACCGCGATATTGGTGACGACGGCGACTTGTGCGTCGCACACATTGGTTGCATCCCACTTACCGAGCAGCCCGACCTCGACCACCGCGACATCGACCGCGATGTCGGCGAACCAACGAAATGCGGCTGCCGTCACGGCTTCGAAGTAACTCGGGCGCACACCGGTGAGCGCCTCCAGATCAGCCACCGCGGCGATCTGTTCGGCGAAGTCGTCGTCGCTGATCGGCTCGCAGTTACGGCTGATCCGCTCGTTCAGTCGTTCAAGATGCGGACTGGTATACGTCCCGACCGTCAGTCCATGCGCCATCAACAAGCGTGTGATCATCTGCGTGGTTGACCCTTTGCCGTTGGTGCCCGTGATGTGAATCACCGGATATGTCAACTGCGGCTCGCCCATCGCATTCATCAACGCCTGCATCCGCTCGAGTGTCGGCGATGTAATCCGCCCGCTGACGTCGTAGTTCGAGTGCGCGTCGAGGTAGGTGAGTGCGTCGGTGTAGCTCAACTCGCCTGGCGACGGGGGCGCTTGACGACGGGTTCCTTCGGCACCAAGGCCGGGCTGACCTTCGTGCGCACGGTGTCGGCGTCGATCATCACACTGCCGACATCGCTGCGACCAGGTAGCTCGTACATCGTGTTGAGCAGGACTTCTTCGAGGATCGCGCGCAAGCCGCGTGCCCCCGTTCCACGCAGCAACGCCTGTTCGGCGATCGCATCGAGCGCCTCGCTCGTGAAGTCGAGATCGACTTCCTCAAACTCGAACATTTTGCGGTACTGCTTGACGAGCGAGTTCTTCGGCTCGACGAGAATCTTGACCAGCGCGTCGCGATCGAGACTGCGCACCGCACCCACCATTGGCAGTCGGCCGATGAACTCGGGAATCATGCCGAACTTCAGCAGGTCTTCCGGCTGCACTTGCGCGAACAACTCGCCCGGATCACGGTCGGCCTTACTGCGCACCGTGCCGTGAAAGCCCATCCCCCGTTGGCCGACGCGGTTCTCGATAATCGTGTCGAGACCCGCGAACGCGCCGCCGCAGATGAACAACACGTTGGTGGTGTCGATCTGGATGAACTCTTGGTGTGGATGCTTGCGACCGCCCTGCGGCGGCACAGAAGCGACCGAGCCCTCGAGAATTTTCAACAACGCCTGTTGCACACCCTCGCCGCTGACGTCGCGCGTAATTGAGGGGTTCTCACTCTTGCGTGCGATCTTGTCGATCTCGTCGATGTAGATGATGCCGGTCTCGGCCTTCTTCACATCGAAGTCGGCGGCCTGAATGAGTTTGAGGAGAATGTTCTCGACGTCCTCGCCGACATAACCCGCTTCGGTGAGCGCGGTCGCGTCGGCAACGGCGAACGGCACATTGAGCAACCGAGCCAAGGTCTGCGCGAGATGGGTCTTGCCGCAACCAGTGGGGCCGAGCAGCAGGATGTTGCTCTTCTGCAACTCGATGTCGTCGCGGCGGCCGACACCGGCGTTCTGCTGATACTGAATGCGTCGGTAGTGGTTGTAGACCGCGACAGAAAGAATCTTCTTCGCTTCGTCTTGGCCGACCACATAGTCGTCGAGGAACGTGCGGATTTCGCGTGGCGTGGGCAGTTGGTCGAAGTGCAGCTCGCCCGATTCGGTGAGCTCTTCCTCGATAATCTCGTTGCACAAGTCGATGCACTCGTCGCAGATGTACACGCCAGGGCCAGCGATCAGCTTCTTCACCTGCTTCTGCGACTTGCCGCAGAACGAGCACTTCAGTAGCTCTCCGGTATCACCGAATTTGGCCACAGCAGCACCTCCCTGTCCTGAACTACTTGCGCGCGGTCAGCGAATCGGACCGGTGCGGTCCACAATGTCGCGCGACGTGATGACATCAGCGAGGCTGCCAGACGCGAGGGCCTCCGAGGCCTCCATCACGAAATCCCGGTCGGTATCGGCATGGACTCGCTCCATGGTTTGCCCCGTATGAAGGGCCAGCAATTCCTCCATCAGGTCGCGCATACGCAGCATTTCCTTGGCTGCCAGCTCGAGATCGGTGACCTGCGAATAGCCGACCTGGCCGTGCGGCTGGTGCAACAGAATTCGGCTGTGCGGCAGGGCCATGCGCTTGCCCTTGGTACCGGCGGCCAACAGCACCGCCGCCGCCGAGGCCGCCTGGCCCAGGCAAATCGTGGCGATGTCGTTCTTGATGAACTGCATCGTGTCGTAAATAGCGAACAGCGCCGTGATCTCGCCGCCGGGACTGTTGATATAGAGGCTGACATCCTTGTCGGGGTTCTCGCTCTCGAGATACACCAACTTGGCGCACGTCAGACTGGCCGTGCCATCGTCGATCGGGGAGTCGAGCCAAATGATGTTGTCACGCAGCAGCCGGCTGTAAAGGTCGGAGTAGCGCTCGCCGCGGCTGGTCTGCTCGATGACGCTCGGGATCGTGTAGCCCGACATCCGCATATTGTCGTCCATGCTCAATTCCCTTCGTGGTCGTGATGATCGTGGTCGTGTTCGTGATCATGTTCGTCTTTACCGAGGAGCAGTTCGTTGTCGATAGGTGCGCCAGACTCGTCGACGACCAGCGCGTTCTCCAGCACGATATCGAGCGCACGGTTCTTGCGAATCTGCGCAGTCAGATCGATGACGGCATCGCTCTTCTCGTAGATCTTGCGAACTTCGGCAGCCTTTTGGCGTGTCCGAACCGCGATGCGGGCGTACTCGACATTCAGATCCTCGTCGCTGACCTCGATCCCTTCGGCAGCGGCCACGGCGCGCAACGCCAGGTCGACCTTGACCGACTTCACCGATTGTTCCTTCAGGGCTGCGACAAAGTCATCGGCGGATTGCCCCGTCATCGACAACCACTGATCGATGCTGATTCCATTCGCCTGAAATTGCTTCACGGTGGTCTGTATGCGCGCTTGCAGGTCGCCGCCGACCATGGTGTCAGGCGCCGGAACGTCGACCAATTGTGCAAGCGCTGACGTTGCGCGATCGATGAACACATTGCGCGCCTGGTTCAGCTTGCCGGCGGCGATCTTCTCGGCGACCGATGAACGCCACGCATCGACGGTGTCGAACTCACCGAAATTCTCGGCGACCCATTCGTCGGTGACTTCCGGTAGCACGAGCGTCTGCACGTTTGACACGCCGACGACGAAGTCGGCTGGCTCGTCCATTCCCGACGGATTGGCGGTGAACTGCAGCTCGGCGCCAGCGGTCGCACCGACGAGACGATCATCGAAGCCCTCGGCCACCCAACCCTTGCCGATCTCGTACAACCAATCCTCGGTGTTCAGCGCCGGCACCGGTTCGCCGTCGCGGGTCGCCTCGAGCGACAGCGTCACATGGTCGCCAACTTTCGCCGGGCGGTCGGCGTCGACAAGGGTGCCTTGACGGCGCCGCTCGACATCCACTGCTTCGTCGATCTCGGCGTCCGAAGCGATCGGGCTGGTGAGTTCGATCCGCAAGCCGCGATAGCCGGGGACGGTGACCACCGGACGCACCTCGCATAACGCATCGAACGAAACCGGACCATTGTCGGCGCCGCCGGTGATCTCGATTTCCGGTGTCGCAATCAGGTCGACGTCGTGCTCTCGCACGGACTGGGCCAGGTAGTTCGGCACCGCATCGCGAATTGCTTCCTCGCGGGCAGCAGCGAGACCGATGCGAGCCTCGAGCACCTTGCGCGGTACCTTTCCGGCGCGGAACCCAGGCAGCCGAGCCTCGCGGCCGATCTTGCGAAACGCCTGGTCGATGTCGCGGTCGAACTCGGCCTCGTCGATCATCACCGAAAGCCGCACCAACTGGCGTGGCGTCGGCTTAATTGCCGTGTCGGTGTCGTCGCTCTCCCGGGTGTCGTCGGCAGGTGCGATCGTGCTTTTCACAGAGCGTCGACTCTACCGTCGCCGCCTCATTTCTTGCCGATTGCCCGGCCGGCGGCACGCGTCGGGCAGACTGTTGCACATGACGTTCTGGAAGCCGCATGCTCTGGCTAAGCCGCATGAAAACCAGCTCGATCTGCGCATGGGCGACCGGGTTCTCAGCACGGTCGAGCTGCAGGGAGTCAGCGTTGGCACAGAGGGCAAGGTCATCCTGGCCAACGGGTTCAACTGGCAGCGCTATCGAGTCCTCTTCAACAACGGCGTCGAGCTCGGCGACCTCGATCAGCGCAACATCGCGCCTACCGGTCGCGCCGCCAAGCGCATCGCGAAACAGGCTGCCAAGTCATGAGCGATTTCTCATCCGACGCCATCGAAGAGTTCGGCAGCACACTCAATGCTGCGACGGTTTATCGACTGTCAGCGGCGATCGCTGTGCTGGTCGGTGGGCTGGTGCACCTGCAGCTCTACTTCGATGGCTACCGCTCGCTCCCCGACCCCAACCTCGGGCGTTCCTTCATCGCCAACGGTGTTGCCTCGGTAGTGATCGCCGCGGCACTGCTGGTGCGCAAGGACGCACTACTGCGACTGGCCGGTATCGGAGTTGCGCTCGCCACGCTCGGCGCGTTTGCGCTCAGTCGTACCGACCGTGGCATCTTCGGACTGCGCGAGACCGGGTTGAACCCATCGCCGCAAGCATTGATTGCTCTGATCGCCGAGGTCGCCGCGATCGCCGCGCTCGCAATTTCGTTCCTGCCCAAGGTCGGTGGTGGCAACACACTCGATCGACGACTCAGCGTTCCCACTGCCGGCATCTTCGCGGCGGGAGCCGTTGTGCTGTGCATGCTGTGGGCGCAGGGTTCTGGCGCATCCGCGAGCACAGGAAACGAGCCAGGGGTCACCATCAGCGGCTTCCGGTTCCACGACGCCAACACCACGGTCACCGCCGGCACGACGCTCGTGTGGACGAATACCGACGACTTCGATCACTCAGTCGTCGCTGAGGACGGAAGCTTTCACACTGAGGAGGATTTGAGCAAAGGCGACACGTTCAGCCACACGTTCGACACTGTCGGCACGTTCAACTACGTCTGCGGTATTCACGCCTCGATGACCGGCACCGTGACAGTCACCGACTGATGCAGTCACTGAAGCACCGATTTCCCGGTGTATCCGACGGTTGGGCGCGTTTCGACGGGCCCGCCGGCACGCAAGTCGTCGATAGCGCCATCACTGCGATGACCAACTGGCTGTCTGATGGTTCGAACGGTTGCGGTGGTGGTTACTTCGCGGCCGCCCACAGAGCCGACGAATTGGTCGAACGCACGCGAGTGACTGTCGGGCAATTGTTTGGTGGCGACCCGGCTGGCATCGCCTTTGGCCCCAACATGACCTCGATCACATTCGCCATCTCGCGCGCAATCGGTGCGACATTGCGTCCCGGTGATCGCATCGTCGGCACGCGCCTAGACCACGACGCGAACGTGACGCCGTGGCGTCGAGCAGCCGACCAGGCAGGA
>JANWKM010000153.1 GCA_025451395.1 Ilumatobacteraceae bacterium | reverse complement strand
TGTCCGTCATGCTCGTCAACAACGAGACCGGCATCGCCCAGCCGGTGAGGGAGATCACCGACCTCGCGCGCCGGGCTGCGCCCCGGGCCGCGATCCATACCGATGCGATTCAGGGCGTGCCGTGGCTCGATCTGCGTGCGATCATGCCGCACGTTGATTTTCTGTCGCTGTCGGCGCACAAGTTCGGCGGCCCGAAGGGCGTCGGCGTGCTGGTGGCACGCGACGGAGCCCCGTTTGCGCCAAGCCTGATCGGCGGTGGCCAGGAAGGCGAGCGGCGCAGCGGGACGCATAATGTCGCCGGGATTGTGGCGATGGCCGAAGCGTTGCGCCTGACCGATGCTCACCGTGCTACCGACGTGGCCCGCATCGGCCAGTTGCGTGATCGCTTCGTCGATGGGCTTGTCGCCAACATTCCAGATGTGCACGAGACGGTGCCCCGTGATCACAAAGTTGCTGGCTCAGCACATGTGTGCTTCGAGGGCATCGAGAACGAAGCTCTGCTGTTCTTGCTCGACGAGGCGTGCGTTTGCGCCAGTGCGGCCGCGGCGTGTGCGGCAGGGGCGATGGAACCCTCGCACGTGCTGGCCGCGATGGGCGTGTCGCGCGACATCGCGCTCGGCGCTATGCGCTTCACATTGGGCGTCACAACGACCGACGCGGACATCGACCGTGGCGTTGAGGTTGTCAGTCAGGCTGTGCAACGGCTGCGGCGAACCAGAGTCGCGTCATGAAGGTTCTGGTTGCATTAAGCGGTGGTGTCGATTCGTCGGTCGCGGCATCCGAGCTGCTCGATGCCGGGCACGAGGTCGTCGGAATCACAACGCGGTTGTGGGGAGGCGAGAGTGACACAGGCTGTTGCTCGATCGCCGACGTCGATGATGCACGCCGTGTTGCGCAACAGCTGGATATCGACCACCTGGTGTTCAACTTCACCGAAGACTTCAACACGCATGTCGTCGACCCATACATCCAGGCGCATCGCGACGGCCTGACTCCTAATCCGTGCATCGAGTGCAACCGACACCTGAAGTTCGACAGGCTGAGCGAGCGCGCCGATCTGCTCGGCTTCGATGCAGTTGCCACGGGGCACCACGCTCAGGTCGTTCAGCGAGGGGGAGCGTGGTTCGTCGCTCGCGGCGAAGATACGGCGAAGGATCAGAGCTACGTCGTGCACATGCTTCCCCAGCGCGAACTTGCGCACACGCTCTTCCCGATTGGTCATATGACCAAGGCACAGGTTCGTGAAAAGGCGGCGATGCTCGGTCTGCGCACAGCGGCCAAGCCGGACAGCCAAGATGTGTGCTTCATCACCGATGGTGGCGGACGAACGGCGTTTCTCGGCAGCCGGATTCCGTTTCGCAGTGCGCAGGTGATCGACGCTGTCGACGGCAGCGCGTTGGGTGAAGTCGATGCGTTGGAAATGGTCACGCTCGGGCAACGTCGCGGCATCGGTCTCGTGGGTGGTGGGCCGAAGCGTTACGTCGTCGGCATCGACCACAAAACCGCCACCTTGACCGTCGGCGATGAGTCGTTGCTGCAATGCGAGTCGATCGCGGTCCGCGATGTGGTGTGGGCACACGAGCCCGTCGTCGGACCGGTGGCAGTGCAATGCAGTGCGCATGGCGCTGCTCTTTCGGGCGAGCTGACCTCAATCGGCCGTGGGGTGTCGATTGCGTGGGATTCGCCGCAGCGACGAGTGGCACCGGGGCAGAGTGTCGTGTTCTACGACCACAGCAACACGTACGTGCTCGGCGGCGGAATCGCCGTCTAGTTGACAGCAATCTTTCGATCAGCGAGTGCGCGCAATGCGCGGCCGGGGCGCGAGGGAGCGATCAGCACGGATTGCGCGTGGATAGCGGTGCCCTTCGGATTCTTCGGCGTTGCCGCGAGAACTACCTGCACCATTTCGCGAAACGTGACTTCCAGCGCGTGGCCGGCCGCAGGTCCGGTGAGATCGGCAGCCTCTGTGGTGGCCAGTGCTAGGTGCGCATGTTCGACGTTCGGACGTAGCACCATCAAAGTCTCGGCCAACACCACCGGGTCGTGAACTACGACTCCAGCTGGCACGGACACCAACCAGCGGCACGAGAAGCGATGCAGACGTTGACCCACCAACCATGTCAGCGCACCGGCGATTGTCAGCAGTGCGATACCGGTGATCAACATTTCTGCGGCAAGCAAGATGACGCCCGCGAGTGAGGTGGCGAACCACAACAACCACGACACAGCGATTGGTATCAGCATGGCCGCCGGTACCCGCAACGGCAGTCGTCGTTCGTCGCCATAGGCCGAGATCTGCACAGTCGCTTCGCCAGTCTCAGCCATCAGCGCGCTCAACGTCGCCACCATCGCCGCCGCGAGCGCGGCAATGCCGCGTAACACGCTTGCTCCGAGAACAAGCGTGGCAACGGCGATCGGGACGGAGGCCGGTACAAGCATCCGAATTGCGGTGAGTCCAATCGGTCCACACACCACGAGCGCGACCACGACTGTCCCTGCGACCACCCACCAGACCGTGACGGAAACGTTTTCAGCCCACGCGCTGCGACCGCGTGCCGCGCTGTCGATCGCTAGCGGCACCAGTACGATCGTTGCCAGCCACAACACGCGCGTTGCCCACAACGCCGATTTTGTCGAGAGTCGTGGCATTCGGCAAACGTATCGGTTGCGGTTCGTTGATCGCCTACACTCGCTGCCCATGACCAACTTCAGCACCACGCCACCGCCTCCGCCACCGCCCGCTCCGATGGGAATGTCGACGGCCGCCAAGCCGCCGCGTCCGGCAGTCGTCGTCGGCGCCGCACTCTTAGTCGTCGGCGGCGCTCTCATGATTGTTGGCTCGTTTTTGAGCTGGTTCGATTTCGACGGTGAATCCTTCAACGGATTTTCTAACGGACTCGAGAACGGTGACGGGACCAAAGACGGACCGTTCTTCGCAGTTTTCGGTGGACTCGCCATCGCGTTCGGGGTGGTTCAACTCGCTTCCAAGAAGGTGCTGGCGCTCGGAATTATCGGAGTGGTGACCTCGGCTCTCGGCCTGCTGGCTGCCGTCGCCGACGTCGGCGATGTCAACGACGCGGTCGACATCATCAAAGCGTTTGGCAGCGACGCCTCAACCGGTCCCGGACTGTACGTGGTGATCGCTGGCGCAGTTATCGCGATCGCCGGCTCGATTGCAACCATTGCCAAGCGACGCGTCTAGTAAGCGCGCCAAGGCGCTGCGACAGCAGATCGCGCACCATAACGAGCGGTACTACGCGGACGACGCACCGGAGATCTCCGACGCCGACTACGACGCGCTCGTTCGAGAACTGGCGCGCTTAGAGGCCGAATACCCCGAACTCATCGACGACGCTTCGCCGACACATGTCGTCGGTGCCGGCGCGTTGAGTACCGCGTTCACTCCGGTCACGCATCGGCAGCCGATGGCAAGCCTCGACAACGCGATGGATGATGCCGAGCTGGCCGCATGGGGTGAACGAGTATTGAAGGGTCTCGGTAGCGAGCGACCGCGATTTGTTTGTGAGCTCAAGATCGATGGATTGGCGATCAGCCTTCGATACGAAAATGGCCGGTTCGTGCAAGCAGCAACACGTGGAGATGGCCGCGTCGGTGAGGACGTGACGGCCAACGTGGCCACCATTGCATCGCTACCGCGTTCAGTTGTCGTTGAGGGAATAGCGCCGAAGGTCATTGAAGTGCGCGGCGAGGTGTATCTGCCGACCGCCGCGTTCCAACGGCTGCAAGCCGCGAAGGAAGCGGAGAATCGCGAGCGCGTGGCCGCCGGTCGCAAACCGGAACCGGTGCCGGTCAATCCGCGCAACGCAGGTGCTGGAAGCTTGCGGCAGAAGGACCCCACGGTCACTGCCGGTCGTGGTCTTGATCTGTGGTGTTACCAGTTGGGCGAAATCGAGGGTGGACCGCAGTTGCTGAACCATGCGGCAAGTTTGAAATATTTGCACGATCTCGGTTTTCCTGTGAATCCCAAGATCAAGGTTGTCGAGGATCTAGCTGGAGTCATCGAGTTCTGCAAACACTGGCAAGAGCACCGGCACACGTTGCCCTACGAAATCGACGGCGCCGTGGTGAAGGTCGACTCACTCGCCCAACGCGAAGTTCTGGGCAAAACCTCGCGTGCACCGCGGTGGGCGATCGCATTCAAGTTCCCGCCCGAGGAGCGCACCACGATCCTGCGCGACATCAAGGTGTCGGTGGGAAGGACTGGACGTACAACACCATTCGCCGAACTCGAGCCCGTCTTCGTTGGTGGCTCGACGGTCAGCATGGCGACGCTGCACAACCAGGACCAGGTGGCCGTCAAAGACGTGCGCCCCGGCGACACGGTTGTCGTTCGCAAAGCCGGCGACGTGATTCCTGAGGTCGTCGGTCCTGTGCTATCGCTTCGTCCGGCCAAGAGCAAGCCGTGGCAGTTCCCGAAAATCTGCCCATGCCCACTGCGCACGGAATTGGTACGTCCCGAAGGAGAGGCCGACACTCGTTGCGTCGAACCCGCGTGTCCCTACCAGCGCGATCAACGCATCATCTACTTCGCGTCACGCGGCGCGATGGATATCGAAGGGCTCGGCGAGAACACAGTGTTCCAGCTCAGCGACGCTGGTCTCGTCGCCGACGCGGGCGACATTTATTCGTTGACGCGCGAACAGTTGTTGACGCTCGAGAAGTGGGGCGCGACGAAAGCCGACAATCTGCTCAGCGCGATCGAAGGATCGAAGCAGCGTGCGCTACCACGACTGTTGACAGCGCTCGGCTGCAAGGGCCTCGGTCCTTCGGCCAGCGAGGCGCTCAGCCGAGCGTTCGGCACCCTCGACTCGATCATGCTTGCCTCCGAGGCCGACCTCGCACGCACCGACGGAGTCGGTCCCGTGATCGCGGCGAGCATCGTTCGCTGGTTCGCGAACGCGGGCAACCGCGAGATGGTGGAGAAGCTGCGCGCAGCACGCGTCGAGTTCGGCAAGGTGGAAGTCAGTCGGCTGCCACAAAACCTTTCCGGCAAGGCCATCGTTGTCACTGGCACGCTTGATGGATATTCACGCGAGTCGGCGGAGGCCGCGATCAAGGACCGCGGTGGCAAAAGTCCCGGCAGCGTCAGCCCCAAGACCTTTGCGCTGGTCGTCGGAACGGAACCCGGCGCCAGCAAACTCACGAAGGCACAGGAACTAGGGGTTCCGATTCTCGACCTCGCCGGCTTCGAGCATGTGCTCGCCACCGGCGACCTACCTGCTTAAAATACCTCGAACGACCACGAGTACGAGCGCGCGCTGCCGCGTCCCTCAACCGTCTCCCAATAAATCACCTGCACTACGTGTTGACCCTGTGTGAACGTGCTGATCATCGAATCTGGCGACGGATCGAAGGTGAGCGTGGCGTTGCCAGGTTCGTACACGGTCGTCGGTGGCAGCGTCACTTGTTGACCCGGCAATGTTTCGTCGCGCAATTCGCCGAGGTTCACCGTTTCTAATTCGAGCCCATCGATGACGAGCACGCCCTCGTAACCCGAGACCAGATCGACGAACACGGAAGCCTGCGCAGGAGTTTGAGTGGCGCCGGCGACCGGTTCGATGCGCTCGATCTGAGCAGGTAGGTGCGCGCCTTCGTCGCCGGTGACGGCCAACGAGAGCGCGAATCCGATTGCGACGATGCAAAGCGCGATCGTGAAACTGGCGAGAAGCAGCTTGACGTTCGGTTGACGGAAGCGGCGTGCCACTGGGGCATTCTGGCTTGCCGGGGCTCGATTTCACGCACCCGCGTGCTGGCCTTACCGTCATCCCGCTAGGTTCAAAGGTCGCAATGACGGCTCACGACACAGAATCCCCTCAGTCCTCCACGCGACTCATCGCAAGTAGGTATCGGCTGGGCCACCGCCTTGGCAGTGGCCTCGACGCGGCCGTTTTCGAGGGATTCGACGAGCACCTGCAGCGGCTCGTCGTCGTCAAGCTCGTGCACCCCGATCTGGGTGATCGCGACGAGGTACGCGAGGCCTTCCACACGGCGATGGGCATCGCCGAGCGACTGCACCACCCCAATATCGCCGCCGTCTACCAATCGGGTACCACCACCTGGAATGAACACGAGGTGCTGTTCGTCGTCACCGAACATCTCGGTGGTGGCAGCCTGCGCGACATTCTCGATCGCGGCCGACTGCTGTCGCCCTCGCAGGCCCTCATCGTCGGGCTCGATGCATGCAAGGCGCTCGATGTCATGCATCGTCAGAACCTTTTGCACCACGACATCCGACCATCGACACTCGTCTTCGGCGACGACCGTCGTCTGCGGGTCGTCGATGCCGGGTTCGCAGAAGTCCTAGCGATCGCGGCCGGAGGAATCACTTCGCGTAGCAACGACCGCGCTAAGTACTGCTCGCCGGAGCAGGCGAAGGGCGAGCCTGCGGTCCCGCGCAGCGACGTGTACTCATTGTGTCTCACGTTGCTCGAGTCGGTCACCGGTTCGGTCCCGTTTGAGGACGACTCGACGGTGGCCACTCTCGCCAATCGGGTCGACAAGTTGATGCCAGTCTCAGCCGACCTCGGCGCCCTGGCGGCCGTACTCGAGCGCGCCGGCCGATCCAATGCGAAAGATCGCTACACCGCCGGCGAGTTCGGACGCGCGTTGGTGCGGGCGGCGGAGAAATTGCCACGCCCGGAGCCGATTCCAATCATCGGTGGCTCGATGTTCGACAGCGATCGACCGACGGGCGATCAGCCGGTCGATACGACCGGCCCGTTGCGCCGCCCCAGCGCGCCGGCGCGGCCGGCCGCGGCGCTGCCACCACCTGTCCCGCTGGTGGTTGCACCGAGCGCACCGATCGCGCCAATCGCCACGCCCGCGTTCGACAAGACGACCGTCCATGAATTTGCTGACGACGCGTTCGAAGCTGACGAAGCGTTTCCGGAACGCACGCGCGGGAAGGGACGCCGTTGGTTCTTGGCGGTACTGCTGATTATGGCAGTCGGCGGCGGCGCGCTCGCGTGGTACACCACGCAGCCCGAGACGAGCACCGTACCGAATCTGGCCGGTTTGCAAGACGGTGTCGCGCTGAACCAGATCGCTGGTACGTTCAAAGGTGTGTTGGTGCAGGAGTCAAGCGAGGTGATTGAAGTCGGTGTCGTCATTCGCACCGATCCCCCGGCTGGCGCCCAGCTCGAGAACGGCAAGAGCATCACGCTGTACGTCAGTTCCGGACCCGAGCCACGCGCGCTACCCGAATTGGTGAACCTCACCAAGGAACAAGCGGCCGCAGCGCTCGCGGAGTTGGGCCTCGTGATGGTCGAAGCCCCTCCGCAGTTCAGCGATACCGTTCCGGTCAACGTCGTGCTGTCGTGGTCGGTTCCCGATTCGACCACGCTTGTTGCCGGACAGACCGTGACGAAGGGAACGATTGTTCAGGTGGTGCTGTCGTTGGGTCCCGAGCCGCGCGTCGTGCCCGATCTGACCGGTACCGCACTCGCGGTTGCAACAACGGCACTCGAATCAGAGACACTGCTGATCACTGTTGGCTCGGAGGAATTCTCCGACACCGTTCCTGTCGGTCATGTCATCAGCCAGACGCCCGCCCCTGGAACCACTGTCGCCTTCAACACGACAGTGACGGTCGTGCTGTCGAAAGGACCCGACTTGGTCGCGATTCCGTCGCTGGCGGGGCTCGACCCGAACGGTGTGACTGTGGCATTGCGCGACGCGGGTTTCACCCTCGGTGTGATCGATGGCGACACCTCACTGCCGTTCAAGAACGCAACGGTGGCCGGCGTCGTCGTCAGTGTTGGCCAGCTGTTCCCGCGCAACACCGTCGTCGATGTGCACTACACGACCTAACTATGTAGTGAGCTCTTTGATCTCGGCGGAGATCTGCTTGGCGATCTCGTCGTTCGGCATCGCCGTTTGTAGCGCCATCATCTTCATCATGTCGCCCTGAACCTTGATCTTGCCGGCCATGAAGGCCTGCATACCAACTGCTTGATTCTGTTCGACGAAGACGGCGCGCGCCGTTGCGTAGTCCGTGGTCACGGTGAGGTCGGGGGCTTCCATGGCACCAAGGTCCATCACAACGTCGCCCGAGGATGTATCGAGAAACACATTCAGCGTGCCCTCACCGAATGGAACATCGGTGATGATCTGATTCATTTTGATGGGTGTGGTGACCTTCGTTGATTGGTCGGCGTACTTCTGGCGGACCGCCTTGGCGGCAGCCAGCCATTCGTCGGACAGGAATGCATAAGTCATGGCGGACAAGCTAGTCGGTAGTTGTGGCGTGGCGATAAGCCAAACGCACTGCCAGGGCCTGGCGAATTTGCGGTCCGGCGTCTTCGGCAAACTCGTCGCGATACGTCGCGTCGGTGCTCAGCACAACCGTGAAGTACATGCCGGCGAATGCACCAAGAAAACCCGAGACGCGGAACAGTGGCTCGGTCAGCACGAGCGTGCGACCGCCGAAATGCAAGCTGGCCAGCACATGCACGTCCGTCGGGGCGATCCAGAGTTCGATCGTGGATTCGGGAATGGCGAGCACGCCGAACAGAGTGAAGAACACCGCCAGCAGCACCGCAACAATCGTGATGAGAATCGCCTGGCTTAACACACTGACCAGTCCGATGTTCACGCGCTGGCGAGTGGAGAGCGGCGACTCCATCGGGTCACCCTCTACGGGGAGCTCAAGTCCCTCGGCAGGCGTCCCCTTGATCAATTCCGCGACCTCCGCCCAGTCGTCGAACCGATCAATCGCGCGAATCGCCTCCGGCACCCGCGACAAGACGAAGGCGCTGCCGAGTAGGAAGAACAGCGCCAACGCGAGGTCGTATGCCGGCCCTTGCAGCGTGCCGGCGACCTGCCACAGCTCGGTGCTGATAAAGAGAAAGGTGGTGAACAGCAACAGCAGCGGCAGTGCTCGGCTGAGTACGCGCCCGACGGAGCCCAGTCGCGAGAACGTTTGTGATACCGCCCACCCAACGAGGGGTACGACGCCGTACGAGGTGGTGAAGTAGATCACGATCAGGAGAGCGGCGCCTTCGACCAATGCCTGGGTCGCGTCGCCCCACTGCGCGAAGACAAGCGCCGGTAGCGCCGGTCCGATGAGGAATGCGGCGAGCTCGACGCTGCCCAATTCGTGTGGACGCGACAGAAGTGGGCGGTGACGGACGAGGTTGGTGAGCATCCAGGTCACCAGCAGGATCGCAAGCACGACGCCTGCGCCCACCAAGTTGCGTTTCAGCGTCCAATGCGCGAGCGAGAGACCGTGCAACCCGCCGGCGATATATGCGACTACCAGCACCGGCGCGGCCCTGCTCCACACGTCAGGCCCGGCGCTGTACGGCTCGATGAAGTGCGGCAGCCCGCGTTTGATGAACCACCGTTGCATCTCGGTTCGCGGCGACGACCCCGTCACGAGTGTGCGAACCGCAGCGACGGGGTGCTTGGCGATGTTCGTCACTTTTTTGCACCGTAGACTGCGCGGAGCGCGTCGCGGGTGGCGATCGCCTCCGTGCGCGCGGCCTCAGCGAAGTCGGCACCATCGGACGCATACAGGACTGCGCGTGACGAGTTGACGACCATCCCCACTCCCGTGCTGTCGGTGCCGACCAGTGTTGCCGCGAGGTCGCCACCCTGTGCGCCAATGCCGGGGACGAGAATCGGCAGGTCGCCGACGATTGCCCGCACCGCCTTCAGCTCATCCGGATAGGTTGCGCCAACCACTAGACCGCACTCACCGATCTTGTTCCAATGGTCAACGACGCGACGCGCGACATGTTGGTACAGCGGCTCGCCGTTCGAGGTGAGCGACTGGAAATCGTCGCCGCCCGTGTTGCTCGTGCGGCACACAACGAACACTCCACCTTGCGGATGACGAAGAAACGGCTCGACCGCGTCGGTGCCGAGATACGGGTTCACCGTGACGACGTGAGCCCGGTAACGATCGAACGCCTCTCGTGCGTAGAACTCAGCCGTAGTGCCAATATCACCGCGCTTGGCGTCGAGCACCAACAGCACATCGGGGTAGCGCTCACGAATGTAGGTGCAGACGCCTTCGAGATCGTTTTCGGCGCCGATCGCTGAGAAGCACGCAATCTGTGGCTTGAATGCGCAGACAAGATCGGCAGTCGCGTCGATGATCGAAGTGCAGAAGTCGAAGACCGAGTTCACCCCACGCGGGAACCTCGCCGGGTCCGGGTCGAGTCCCACGCACAACATCGAGTCGGATGCGTTCCACGCGCGCCGGAGCTGTTGGTGAAACGTCATCACCCGGCGACATCACCCTTCGACAGTGATTGCCGCCGTCGGGCACATCTCGGCGGCAGCTTGCACGCTGGCGCGCAGCTCTTCCCCGGGCTGCTCCTGCAACACGTACAAGAAGCCGTCGCTGCGCACCTCGAATACCTCGGGGCACAACTGCATACACGAACCGGTGCTCGCGCACACGTCGAAGTCGACCGTGACCTTCATACGACTGTGACCTTCACGCCGCACCCCTCGGTTTGGCTGTCTGTTTCTTGACGGGTGCCTTCTTAACAGGCGCCTTTTTTGCAACCGACTTCGCGGGTGCGGGCGTCGGTGCTGTCGTTGACTTCATAGTTGAGGCTTTCGCGGGTGCCGCGACCGGCTGATAGCCACCGGGCTCAGGGAAGGAATCGCCGACCGCTCGCTTGGCTTGCTCTTGGCGCCACCAGACAACGACTACGACGATGGCGATGATCAGCAGCAGGAGCGGCAGTCGCGAGCGACGCTCTTTGGCCATGGCCGCAGCGTAGCCGTCTCAGGCCAGGTGGCGCTCGTGCCCGTGAAGTACTGCTCGCAGTGCGGCTGTCGTGGTGTTCGGATCGCTGCCGACGCCCCATAGCACGCGGCCGTCGCCGTTCTTGGTCTCGATGTATGCGACCGCAGTGGCCTCGCTGCCTTGGCCGAGCGCGTGCTCGGCGTAGTCGACAACGTCGATCTCGGCGCCGAGTCCATCGCGCAGCGCATGCACGAATGCATCGATCGGTCCGTTGCCTGTTCCAGAAACAGTTACGGGGGCGCCATCGATGACGAGCTGAGCAGTGATCGTCGTCGTGCCACTGACCGAGTCGCTACGCAGCTCGTGACCCTGCAACCGCATGCGCGGTGCATCGGGCAGGTATGTCTCTTGAAACGCCAACCACATCACCAGCGGGCTGATCTCGGTGCCGGAGTCTTCCGTGATGTGCTGGATGGTCTTGGAAAACTCGATCTGAAGTCGACGCGGCAGATCGAAGCCGTGCTCCGCCTTCATTACATAGGCCACGCCGCCCTTGCCGCTCTGGCTGTTGACGCGAATGACGGCCTCGTACGACCTGCCCAAGTGTTTCGGGTCGAGGGGCAGATACGGAACGCCCCAGCGCTCGTACTCGCCGTTATTGGCGGTTGCTTTCTGGTCGAGTGCGTCGAAGCCCTTCTTGATCGCGTCCTGGTGACTGCCGCTGAACGATGTGAACACGAGATCGCCGACCCACGGATGCCGCGGACCGACCGGCAGCCGGTTGCAATACTCGGCGACGCGGCGCAAGGCATCGATGTCGCTGATGTCGAGTTCGGGGTCGACGCCGTTCACCATCAGGTTGATCGCGAGGTTGATCACGTCGACGTTGCCGGTGCGCTCGCCGTTGCCGAACAGCGTGCCCTCGACGCGGTCAGCGCCGGCCAGCATTGCCAATTCGGCGGCCGCCGTGCCCGTGCCGCGATCGTTATGCGGGTGCAGGCTGAGCACAATGCTGTCGCGGCTGCGGATCGTTCTGCAGAACCATTCGATGACATCGGCGTAGACGTTCGGCGTGTAGCACTCGACCGTCGCCGGCAGGTTGAGGATCAGCGGGCGATCGGGCGTCGGCTCGATCACATCCATCACCGCGTGGCAGACCTGAATCGCGTAATCGGGCTCGGTGAGCGTGAAACTCTCCGGCGAGTACTCGTAGTGGACGTCGGTGCCGACCAAGGTGTGTTCCAGCTTCTTGCAGAGCTTGGCGTCGTTGACGGCTATTTCTGTGATCCCTGCCTTGTCGAGGCCGAAAACGACCTCGCGCTGCAGCGGATTCGTCGAGTTGTAGAAATGCATAATGGCGCGGCGCGCGCCATGCAGTGATTCGTAGGTGCGCTCGATCAGTTCCTGGCGGCACTGCGTCAGCACCTGAATGGTCACGTCGTCGGGTACCAGGTCTTCTTCGATGAGTTGGCGAATGAAGTCGAAGTCGGGCTGGCTGGCTGCGGGGAAGCCGACCTCGATCTCTTTGAAGCCCATCTTCACGAGAGTGTCGAACATGCGCCGCTTGCGCTGCGGGTCCATCGGGTCGATCAACGCTTGAGTGCCGTCGCGCAGATCGACGCTGCACCATATGGGTGCATGTTCGTGGATCTTGTTCGGCCAGGTGCGGTCGTGCAGCACGAGCGGCAGCACTCGTTCGTATTTTCGGAACGGCATTTGGTTCGGTCGTGCTGGATCGGGTGGCATAAATGTCCTTGGGAGAGAATTGGCCGGAAAAAGTAAGAAGCCCCGGCCATTTCGGCTGGGGCTGCGGACAAGCGCGAGTATGTGGCGCTTGCCCTACATAAGAAGCAGGAGGCCACGTTGCGTGCGCATTGATGACAGTCTGCCCAGTGCGCGGGCCATTGTCAACGTTCTAGTCACGTAAGAGGAAGTTGGTGAACTGCCACGGGTCGGTGGGATCGACGTGGCTTGCTTCATCGCTGAACTTGGCGAACAGATCGCGGCGACTGCTCACGGGGTCCCAGTCGGACGGTCCTGAGTGCAACGTACCGAGATAAGGGTTGGCAACCGCCAGCACGGCGTCCCACGGAAGGTCGTCGGGCACGCAGACACCTTCATTCGGATTGGCGATCATCCACGTCACGGCGCCGACGATGCTTCCGGCGACCTGCACGGTCGTGGCGCTCTGATGCGGGACGACCGCGCGTGCTTCGTCGATGCTCAACAGTGACCCCGTCCACCAACTGCTATACGGGTGCCCCATCAAGAGCACGCCGAGTTCGTCGCGGCCGCTGATGATCTCGTCGTTGAGGATGCGTTGTTCGGGCTGGATCTCCCAGCCGCGCATACGCAGCTCGAGCACGCTGTTCACGGCCGCGTCGGCCGGGTGATATGCGTAGTGCACCGTCGGTCGATAAATCGCGTGCCCCTTCTGGTCGTTGACAGTGAGGTGCTCGCACATCGTGAACGCTTCACCGTGGCGAATCACCATTCCGCGAATCTCGCCGCTGGGTACCCAACTGCGCACCCACGTCTCCATGCCCGGACGTGCAATGCAGATCTGGTTGCACGGTCCCTCACCACTGTGCACGTACGCGTTCGGGGGCAGTTGTCGCTCGTGTGTTCCCCATCCCAACTCGGCGGGGGCGACACCTTCTTCGTAGAACCCCTCGACCGACCATGTGTTGACGAACTCGTTGGTGCGCTTCGGTGTATCCGAGACCTGGGTATCGCGTTCGGCGACGTGGATCACCTTTGTGCCGGTCAGCATCGCCAATTCGTTGAAGTGTTGATCGGCGAGCGCGGCTTCAAGGGCCGACGTGTTCGATCCGCCGAGTCCATCGACGAGCATTCGCGAGGCAATCTCGGTGAGTGCCTGCTTGGCGAAGTGGCTGACCAGCCCGGGGTTCGCGCCGTGTTCGACGACTGCGGTCGCACCCTTGTTGTCCGGCCACGACGCTTTCATCCGGCGCATGTTCATGTGGCGCACGTAGAGCGTCCGCTCGAGCGGCGGCGTCTCGGTCATTTCGTCGTACGGATCCCACATCTCGACGCTGGTGTTGAGGTAGCGAACACCGTGGTCGCGACACCACTGCAGAATCGCACAGTTGTCGATGTTCCACGCCAGGTCGAGCAGTAGATCGCCCTCGCCGACACGAGTGGAGAGGAACGTGTCGAGATTCTCTTGCGTTACCCGCCCAAACTCGAAGTTGACCCCTAGCGCGAGAGCGGAGGCAATGCGATCGCGGTTGTCGGCGAAATCGACGACATTGATGCTGGAGGGTGAGAAGTCGAGATCACGAACGAGCAGTGGAATGATGCACTGTGAAACCGAGCCGCAGCCGAGCACAAGCACGCGCTCGGGAGTACGACTCATTCCGCGAAGGCAGTGGCAAGATCGAGCTCGCGCTCAACTTCGCGTTCGATCTCTTGAAGGACTTCCAAGGTCTCGATGTCGCACAAGCTTTGCCAGTCGTAGGCAACGCCCTTGCGGCCGTGTTGTGTGAAAGCCGGTCGTGAAAGTTCAGGGAGTTCGTTCATGGCGGACGCGACGCTAACGACCGAGGGGTCGACTTGCTACTTACTGATTCGACAGGCAGTACAGCTGACGCGTCCGTCAGCGCGGCCGACTCGCGAGTCAGTTGATCTGGCGCGTGTGGTCGGTCCAGTAGGGCTCGCGCAGCTTGAACTTCTGCAGCTTTCCGGTCGCCGTGCGTGCCAACGTGTCGCGGAACTCGACCTGCTTCGGGCACTTGTAGCTGGCCAGCTTTGTCTTCGTGTAGGCGATGACGTCGGCTTCGGTGAGCGTCGATGCGGGCGTGCGGACGACAAGCGCCAGCACGAGCTCGCCCCACTTCTCGTCGGGCACTCCGATCACCGCTACTTCGGCGATTTCGGGATGGCTGAACACCGCATCCTCGACCTCGATGCTGCTCACGTTCTCGCCGCCGGAGATGATCACGTCTTTCTTGCGGTCTGTGATCGTCACGTAGCTCTCGTCGTCGATCGCGCCACCGTCGCCCGTGTGGAACCAGTGCTCGCCGGCAGGGTCGTCGGCGGATGGGTGGATGGCGTCGTTGGTGGCGTCGGGCTGGCTCCAATAGCCGGCCATGATGTGGTTGCCCCGAGCGAGGATTTCTCCATCGGGTGACAGTCGTATCTCAACTCCAATTGCGGCCGCACCCGCGCGACTCAGCTTCGTGGCTCGCTCGGTCGTGGTCATTTCGTCGTATTCGGCGCGTGAACGATTCATGGTCAGCAGCGGCGTGGTCTCGGTGAGTCCGTAGATCTGAATCAGTTCCCAACCCAGTTCCGTCTCGATGCGTTCGATTGTCTTCGTGGGTGGGGGAGCGCCGGCGCACACGATTCGGACGCGCCCACTCCCGGGAATCTTGCCTTTCCATTGGGCGGCTGCGTCGAGAATCATGTTGGCGACTGCCGGCGCACCGCACATGAGCGTGACGCCGTGGCGTTCCACTCGCCGCAGGATCTCGGAACCGTCGACCTTGCGCAGGATGATGTGCTGCGCGCCCATCCCGGTGACGGCGTACAGAACTCCCCAACCGTTGCAGTGAAATTGCGGCAGGGTGTGCAGGTACACATCTCGGTCGCTGATGCCCAGCTGCCATCCGAACGTCGCCGCGTTCAGCCAGATGTTGCGGTGCGTCAACTGCACGCCCTTCGGCCGTGCCGTCGTGCCGCTGGTGTAGTTGATGGTTGCGGTTGCGTCCTCGTCGTATTCCCACTCGGCAGCCTCTGCATGAAGCGGTGGGGCGTCGGTGTCGCCGCCGATGACGAAGCGGTGCTCGCACTCCACGGCAGCGAGGGTGTCGTCCAACTCCGGGTCGACGTAGAGCACTCGCGCGCCAGAGTGCTCGACGATGTACGACACTTCTTCGGCGACGAGTCGAAAGTTGATGGGAACCAGCACGCGTCCCGAGCCGCTGACGCCGAACAGCGCGGTGAGCAGGCGAGCAGAGTTGTGGCTCGCGATCGCAACGCGTTCACCAGGTGCAATTCCGAGTGCATCGAGATGCGCGGCGATTGCTCTCGCACGCGCCGCCATGTCGGCGTAGGTGATCGAACCCCACGACTCTGCCGGCTGATCGGGTTCGTCGACCACCGCGACACGATGCGGATAGACCTGTTCAGCTCGACGCAGGAAATCGTTGACAGTGAGTGCGACCTTCATGGAGGACATTGTGGTCGGTGTCGCACCGTTGGGTGAACAGCTGCTGTGCATTTGCCCGCGCCCGGTACCCTGGCGGACAACATGCCTGAGAACACACGCCCAATGGGCGCACAACGCCGACGTCGCAACCCTCCCAAACCAGCCGAATACCGCAGTCCGACCTCCGCACCGGTGCTGACTCTTTCGCCCGACGATTACATTCCGACCGCTTTTGTCGAGCTCGGTGTGCCACCCAGTGTCGATTTCGGTCTTGCGGCTGCCGGTTTCACCACTCCGTTTGCGATTCAGACGAAAGCAATTCCAGTCGCGCTGACCGGGCGCGACGTGTGCGGGCGCGCGAAGACAGGTAGCGGCAAGACGTTGGCGTTCGGCGTGCCGCTATTGGCCCGCCTCACCAAAGTCGGCGAACCACGCCGACCGGCGGCGCTGGTGATGGTGCCGACGCGCGAGTTGGCACTGCAGGTTTCCGAGGTGCTCGCACCCGTCGCCATCGCATGCGGGCGCACCGTGCTGGCCGTGTACGGAGGTGCATCCCGGCAACAGCAGATCGATGCGCTGCAACTTGGTGTCGATGTTGTTGTGGCGACGCCATTGCGCCTCATCGATCTGCTCAAGGAAAACGAGTTGCAGCTCGATGCCGTCGAGATCGTCGTCCTCGACGAAGCCGACCGCATGGCCGACGACGGGTTCACCCCGCAGGTCGAGTGGATCCTGCGCAAGGTCGTCGCACCGCACCAGACGATGCTGTTCTCGGCGACGCTCGACGGCGACGTCGCCCACCTGGTCGCCCGCTACATGAAGGATCCGATCGAGGTCGCCATCGATGCCGCCACCGACACCGTTGGCAGCATGCACCACCTATTCCTGGCCGTGCACCACATGGACAAGGACAAAGTCGTCGCCGCGATTGCGAGCGGAGTATCGAAGACGCTCGTCTTCTGTCAAACCAAGCGGATGTGCGATCGCGTCGAGCGCAACCTGCTCGATCTCGGTGTGCGCGCGGCGGCGATTCACGGCGATCTCGCCCAGGCCGCACGCGAGCGTGCGTTGAAGCGCTTCACCGATGGCGAGCTGGCCGTTCTGGTCGCGACCGACGTCGCGGCACGCGGTATCGACGTCGACGACATTGGTGCAGTCGTCCATTACGAGCCTGCTCCCGATGTGAAGGATTACCTACATCGCAGCGGTCGCACGGCTCGCGCTGGCCGCGACGGATGGGCAGTCACACTCGCCGAGTACAACCAGCACACACAGGTCCGGATTTTGCAGCGCGGTATGCGCCTAGAGCCGACCCTCCCCATCGAAGCCTTCAGCAACAATCCGAAGCTGAAGCACCTCGCCGACTTCCACGTCTAGTCCGAGGGTTAGCTGCAGTCCGAGGGCTACGTGCCGGAAAACCAGCACCTAACCCTCGGATGGGCTACGTCAGCCACGCCGGACGCGAGGATTCGAAGGCGGTGATGTCGGCGGCGTGGGTGAGAGTGATGCCGACGTCGTCGAGGCCGTTGAGGAAACGATGCTGGGTCTGGTCGTCCATCGCGAAGGGGGCGACGATGCCAGCGGACGGAACTTCGACCGACCGGCGCTCGACATCGATCGTGATCTCGGTCGCCGGGTCAGCCTCGATCGCGTCCCAAATCTGATGCACGACGGCTTCCGGTAGCACGACCGGTATCAGCCCGTTCTTGGTGCAGTTGTTGGCAAAGATGTCGCTGAAGCTGGGTGCGATCACGGCGTTGAATCCACTCTGCAAGATTGCCCACACCGCGTGTTCACGCGACGAGCCGACACCGAACGCAGGGCCGGCGACGAGAATGCTGGCACCGACGTAGCGCTCGTCGTTCAACACGAAATTGCGATCGTCGCGCCACGTCGAGAACAGTCCCTTCTCGAACCCGGTGCGCTCGATGTGCTTCAACCACTCGGCCGGAATGATTTGGTCGGTGTCGACATCGCTGCGCTTCAGCGGCACGCCGCGACCCGACACCACATGCACCGCCTTCATTGCAGGTCCTCCGGTGTCGCGAAGTGCCCGGCGACTGCGGTCGCCGCGGCCACCAGCGGTGACACCAAGTGTGTGCGACCGCCACGACCTTGGCGGCCTTCGAAATTGCGGTTGCTGGTACTGGCCGATCGCTCACCAACCGCGAGCTTGTCGGGGTTCATCGCCAGGCACATGCTGCATCCAGGCTCGCGCCAGTCGGCACCGGCGGCGCGGAACACAGCGGGCAGACCTTCCGCCTCGGCCTGCGCTTTCACCGCGTGACTCCCCGGCACGATCATCACGCGTGCCACCTTGACCTTGCGACCCTTCATTACGGCCGCCGCGGCGCGTAGGTCTTCGATGCGGCTGTTGGTGCACGAGCCGATGAATACCGTGTCGACCTTTACCTCGCGGATCGGGGTGCCGGCCTTGAGCCCCATGTACTCGAGCGCTCGGGCGATCGAGTCTTTCGCGGTTGGGTCGGTGATGTCGTCGGGTGAGGGGACGACATCGTCGATCGAGATCACGTGACCAGGGTTCGTGCCCCAACTGACCTGCGGGCGCAACGTCGCGGCGTCGATCACAACGGTCTTGTCGAACACAGCGCCCTCGTCGGTGACCAGCGTCCGCCAGTCGGCGACGGCCGCATCCCATTGCGCGCCGTGCGGCGCGTGTGCGCGACCGTTGAGATATTCGAATGTTGTGTCATCGGGTGCAACTAGCCCCGCTTTCGCGCCGGCCTCGATGCTCATGTTGCACATCGTCATGCGACCCTCCATCGAGAGTGCGCGAATCGCTGAGCCGCGGTATTCGATGACGTGGCCGATGCCACCACCAGTGCCGATCTTGCCGATGATCGACAGCACGATGTCCTTCGCCGTCACTCCCGATGGTGCGTCGCCTTCGACGGTGACGTTCATCCACTGCGGGCGCGCTTGCGGAAGCGTCTGCGTGGCGAGTACGTGCTCGACTTCGCTGGTGCCGATTCCGAATGCCAGCGCGCCGAACGCGCCGTGCGTTGCGGTGTGGCTATCGCCGCACACGACCGTCATGCCCGGCAACGTGCGGCCCTGCTCGGGTGCGATGACGTGGACGATTCCCTGGCCGGGGTCACCCATCGGGAAGTTGGTGATACCGAACTGGGCAGTATTGGCGCGCAACGCATCAACCTGCTTCTTCGAAATCGGATCGGCGATCGGCTGATCGATGTTTGCAGTCGGAACGTTGTGATCCTCGGTGGCGATGGTCAGGTCGGGTCGCCGAACTGTGCGCCCGCTCAGACGTAGGCCGTCGAACGCCTGGGGACTGGTGACTTCGTGAACCATATGGAGATCGATGTACAGCAGGTCGGGTTCGCCCGCGCCAGAGTGCACGACGTGGCGGTCCCACACCTTCTCTGCGAGAGTTTTAGCCTTCACCGATTGATCTCACATTCTGAGATAGCATTCTCAATATGGAGAGTCTAAGCGGAGTCGGTGTCATTGACAAGGCGGCGGCGATATTGAGCGCGCTCGCCGATGATCCGCTCGAC
>JANWKM010000152.1 GCA_025451395.1 Ilumatobacteraceae bacterium | reverse complement strand
GCAACCGTTCTCGATCGTCGAATCGTCGACGGCGAGCCAGCACGTTGCCGTGCGTCGATCCTCGGTGTCTATCCAGTACGCCTGGTCCTGGTGGTAATGGAACACGGCATCGGAACGCCCGGGCTGCTTGGCCAACAGTTGGTCGAAGTCGATGACCATTCCTTCGCCACAGAGTTGGGCAGCGATGCTCGTTGCGCGTTGCTCGAACACGTTGCCCTGCCACTCGGGAAAGTAGCGGCGTGGAACCATCACGTTGACGACGGCGTAGCGCGACGGGTCGGTGCCATGCTCGCCAGTCGTCATGTCGTTGAGGTCCTTGCCGGGGACGTCGATTTCGCGTCGCAGAAAGCGGTCGTACACCGACGCGATTTCATCTACCTCCGCTGGCGAGAGCACGCCGCGCAGGTGGACATAACCGTTCGCACGGAAGAACTCTTTGTCCTGTTCGCTGACGATGTACATGGCAGTCATACGGTTCGTTCGATGTGGCGCGCGACGACGTTCTCGAGCATCTCCTGGCGCCCGCTCCTCGGCTGTGGTTCGGCAGCGGTAGCGGCGCGTTCGCGCAGGTCGGCAAGGCTGATCGTACCCTTCATGATCGCGGCGCCCAGCGTGTCGTTCCAGCCGGCGTAACGCTCGGCGACGAAGTGGTCGAGGTCGCCGCTTTCGATGATCGACGCCGCGGCCAGCAGCGAGCGCGCCATCGTGTCCATGCCGCCGATGTGGCCGATGAAGAGGTCGTCGCGTGCGATTGATTGGCGTCGAAGTTTGGAGTCGAAGTTCAAACCGCCAGTGGTGAAGCCGCCGCCGCGCAGAATCTCCAACATGCCCAGCGTCATCTGTTCGACTGACACTGGAAACCGATCGAGATCCCAGCCCAGGCGATCGTCGCCTGCGTTGGCATCGATTGATCCAAAGATGCCGCAATTCACCGCGGTGGCAACTTCGTGGGCGAAGTCGTGGCCGGAAAGTGTTGCGTGATTGACCTCGATGTTGACCTTGATCTCGTTCTCGAGCCCGTGCTGGCGAAGGAACGCGTACACAGTGGCAGTGTCGTAGTCGTACTGATGCTTGGTCGGTTCGAAGGGCTTGGGTTCGAGCAGAATCGTGCCCTTGAACCCAATCTTGTGCTTGTGCTCGACGACCATGTTGAGAAATCGCCCGAGCTGATCGAGTTCGCGTTTCATGTCGGTGTGCAGCAGCGTGTCGTATCCCTCACGCCCGCCCCACAACACGTAGTTGTGGCCGCCGAGTTTGTGTGTGGCGTTCATGCAGTGGGCCACCTGCGCGGCGGCATATGCAAACACTTCCGGATCTGGGTTGGTCGCGGCGCCGCCCATGTACCGCTTGTTGGCGAACAGCTTTGCCGTGCCCCACAAGAGCTCGACGCCAGTTTTTTCTTGATAGCCGGCGGCGGTATCGATCATTCGATCGAGATTGGTCGCGCTCTCGGCGAATGACGAACCCTCGGGAGCGATGTCGAAGTCGTGGAAGCACCAGAACGGCGCGCCCAACTTTTCGAAGAACTCGAACGCGGCCGCCATCTTGCGCTCAGCAGCGGTGATCGGATTCAGGTCGGTCGCAAGCCACGGACGGTCCATCGTGCCGTCGCCGAAAATGTCGAAACCACTCCAGTTGAAGCTGTGCCAGTAACAGACAGCGAACCGCAGGTGATCACGCATCGAGCGACCCGCGACCATCCGGTCTTGCTGGTACCACCGGAAGGCCAAGGGATTGTCCGACCCGACACCCTCGAACTTGATCCGATTGACGCCCTCAAAAAACTCGACCATCCGCAGCGCCCCCTTTGCCACGACTTCGTTACCACTGACACAACGTTTGACAGATCCGTAGCTTTTGTCGCAGGCTACAACAAACACATGTGAGGGTGACCACGTGATCAATCGAACAGGGCCCGACGGCTTGCGCAGCGAGTTGGTTCGCCAATCGAATCTGGCGGCGATCCTGAACACGGTGCATCTCGCCGGGGCGTTGTCGAGGTCGGATCTCGTGCTGCGGACGGGTCTCTCGCGCAGCGCTGTAGGAGCGCTCGTTGGCGAACTTGCAGAGTTGGACCTCGTCGTCGAGACCCGCTCGCCATCCGACGGAACCCCCGGACGACCCTCGCCGAACGTGAAGGCGCATGCGACGCGAAACGTCGTCTTGGCCATGGAGGTGCTGGTCGATTCGGTGGCGGTTGCCGCCGTTGGACTCGGGGGATCGTTGTTGCTTTCGGTTCGTAGCGACCGTCCACGTGCCCATCTGCCGGCGCATAGAACGGTGCAAGATCTGAGCGACCTTGCGAGGCAGATCACTGCTCGGTTGCCGGCCGACTGTGGGGTGTTTGGCGTCGGCGTCGCGGTGGCGGGCCTCGTTCGACGGACCGACAACATGGTGCTGGTCGCGCCGAACATCGGTTGGCACGACGTGCCACTGGGGTCGCTGCTCGGCGAAGCAATGCACCTCGACGTCCCGATTTCAGCCTCGAACGATGCTGATTTGGGCGCTTTGGCGGAGAGTCGACGTGGTGCGGCGGCGGGGTTGGACGACGTGTTGTATGTATCGGGCGAGGTCGGTGTCGGCGGCGGCGTGATCTCAGGTGGGCGCGCGATGTCGGGGTCGGGCGGATTCGCGGGCGAGATAGGACACATTCCGGTGAATACCGATGGGCTGCTCTGCAAATGCGGGGCGATGGGCTGCTGGGAGACCGAGATCGGCGAAGAAGCGCTGCTGCGTCGATGCTCCAAGCCACCCGACGGCGGCCGAGCTGCGATTCAGGACGTTCTCGAGGACGCGGCTCGCGGCGATCGCTACGTACTGCAGGCGATGAAGGAGCAGGGCCGGTGGATTGGAATCGGCCTGGCGGGTCTGGTCAACGTGCTCGACCCATCGACGGTCGTCTTGGGCGGTCTCCTAGAACGGATCTATCCGTACGTCATCGAATCGATTCACGACGAACTCCAGGTTCGAGTCATGCCTGCGATTCGTGAGGGTGTTCACGTAGTCCCGTCGGCACTGGGAGTCGACGCACCGCTGCTCGGTGCCGCTGAACTGGCATGGGAGCCAATCTTGACCGATCCCGCGGCGGCGAATCGCTGGCGTGTCGCGGCGAATGCTTCGCAGTAACCAAGGTCGAGACTTGACAGCGGCAGCAAATATGTCGCAGGCTACGACAAACATCTGTTGGGGGATCTCCAGATCACGAGTCGCTCGCCTTCGCACGTCTCGACGATTTTCTGTGGAACCGCATCAGAACCAGAGCTGGTCGAAAGCCAGCTGCCATCCAGAAGGGGGACACAATTCATGAGGGTTCGCTCCAAGAATGCAGTGGTGCTGATAGCGGCGCTTGCGCTGTTTGCCGCATCTTGCGGTGACGACGACAAGAAATCATCCGACAGCACACCGTCAGGTGGCGGCAAGGCCGGCTTCATTTTGCCGGACTCGGCGTCGTCGGCTCGGTGGGAAGCGTTTGATCGTCCGCTCATTCAGGCTGCATGCGATGCGGCGGGGATCGAGTGTTTGATTCAGAACGCCGAGGGTGACAAGGACAACATGGCCACGATCGCCGATCAGATGATCGCCGATGGCGTTGGTGTGTTGGCGATTGTCAACCTCGACTCCGAGTCGGGTGCCGCGATCCAAGAGAAAGCTGCCGAAGCCGGTGTCAAGAACATCGACTACGACCGCCTCACACTCGGCGGCTCGGCCGACGTTTACGTGTCGTTCGACAACGTGGCCGTTGGTACCGCTCAAGGTGAGGGCTTGATCGAGTGTTTCGGTGGCGACACCGAAGGCAAGCGCATCATCGAGCTGCACGGTTCGCCCACCGACAACAACGCGACGCTGTTCAAGCAGGGCTACCAGGCGGCCATCGAGGGCGCTGGTTTCGAGGTCGTCGGTGAAGAAGCCGTACCGGACTGGGACAACGCACAGGGCGGCGTCATCTTCGAGCAGTTGCTGACTGCTGCTGGTGGCGATGTCGACGGTGTGTTGGTCGCTAACGACGGACTCTCGCTTGCTGCACAGCAGGTGTTGGCCGACGCTGGTCTCACCATTCCGACCACAGGTCAGGATGCAACTGTTGATGGTCTGCGGGCGATCCTGCAGGGCACGCAGTGCATGACTGTTTACAAGCCGGTCGTCAAGGAAGCCGAAGGCGCCGTTGGTGCAGCCGTTGAGCTGTTGAATGGTGATCCAGTCACGGCCAACGCAACGATCAACAACGAGAAGGCCGACATCCCGTACGTCCAGGCCGAAGTGCAGTCGATCTTCATCGGCGACGTCCACATCCCGATCGATGACGGTTTCGTCAGCGAAGCAGATGTGTGCGCCGGTATCGAAGACCTCTGCGCGGCAAACGGCATTGGTGAGGGTGGCGGCGATGGCGGTGGCGGCAAGGCCGGCTTCATTTTGCCGGACTCGGCGTCGTCGGCTCGCTGGGAAGCGTTCGACCGTCCGCTCATTCAGGCTGCATGTGATGCAGCGGGTATCGAGTGCCTGATCCAGAACGCCGAGGGCGACAAGGACAACATGGCGACCATTGCCGATCAGATGATCGCCGATGGCGTTGGTGTGTTGGCGATCGTCAACCTCGACTCCGAGTCAGGCGCCGCCATTCAAGAGAAGGCTGCTGCAGCCGGTGTCAAGAACATCGACTACGACCGCTTGACACTGGGTGGTTTCGCCGACGTGTACGTGTCGTTCGACAACGTCGCGGTCGGTACTGCCCAGGGTGAAGGCTTGATCGAGTGCTTCGGTGGCGACACCGAGGGCAAGAAGATCATCGAGCTGCACGGTTCCCCCACCGACAACAACGCAACGTTGTTCAAGCAGGGCTACCAGGCAGCAATCGCCGACGCCGGTTTCGAAGTCGTCGGTGAAGAAGCCGTTCCCGACTGGGACAACGCCCAAGGTGGCGTCATCTTCGAGCAGTTGCTGACTGCTGCCGGTGGCGACGTCGACGGAGTCCTCGTTGCGAACGATGGTCTGTCGCTTGCTGCACAGCAGGTGTTGGCCGACGCTGGTTTGACGGTTCCGACTACTGGTCAGGATGCAACTGTTGATGGTCTGCGGGCAATCCTGCAGGGCACGCAGTGCATGACTGTCTACAAGCCGGTCGTCAAGGAAGCCGAAGGTGCCGTTGCTGCAGCGGTTGCGCTGCTCGCCGGTGACGCGGTCGATGCCAACGCAACGATCAACAATGAGAAGGCCGACATCCCATACGTCCAGGCCGAAGTTCAGTCGATCTTCATCGGCGACGTGCACATCCCCGTGGAAGACGGTTTCGTCTCTCGCGACGACGTGTGCGCCGGCATCGAAGACCTCTGCACTGCAAACGGCGTCTGAGGTAGGAAAATCAATCGAATCGAAGTGAAGTAACGTCGGTGGCCCTCCACCCCAGTGGAGGGCGGCCCCAGTCGTAATAACTACCACTCGTAGTAAATGGGGAACAAAAAAACGGGGGGACGCCACAGTGATTATT
>JANWKM010000151.1 GCA_025451395.1 Ilumatobacteraceae bacterium | reverse complement strand
TCCTCGATGATCTCGCGGGCAAAGACTCGGCCGGCGCCGACGCCGCAGTAGTACGGCCCTTGTGGCGCCGGGAATCCTCGAGTAGGAAACCCGAGCGGCTCGCCGTCGGTCCGGAACATCGTGTACTCCTGCTCGATTCCGAAAATCATCTCGTGGCTCGCGTACTTCTTTGCCGTCGCCACTAGCGCGTCGCGTGTGTTGGTCGGGTGCGGACGATCGTCGACGGCGAGGTTTACCTCGCACAGCACCAACAGATTGTCGCCGCCCCGGATTGGGTCGGGACAAGTGAACACGGGTTCCAATACACAGTCGCTCGACTCGCCGGTTGCCTGGTTGGTCGACGAACCATCGAATCCCCAAATCGGCGGCTCCGCGCCGTCCTTGATGACTTTGGTTTTCGAGCGCAGCATCGGTGTCGGCTCTGTACCGTCGATCCAGATGTATTCAGCTTGACGGGCCACGATGGTCTAGTCCTTTGTTCGTCGGCGAGTGGGTCGATCCATTTTGGCCATCCGCGGTTTCGGCTGCATTGCTCTAATGTGAACGCTCTGTGAAGTTGGACCGTGAACCTGGAACTGCGGGGCCTTCGCCAACGTCGAAGCTGGCATGAATCGCCGCTCCTTTCTCGCTGCCGTTGCCGGAACCCCTGCCCTCGCCGCCCTCGTTGCCGCGTGCCGAAGCGAGAGCAGGCATACCATCACCTCGATCCCCAGCGGTCCGCAGGACGTGGTTCTGAAAATCACCTATGAGGGCGGGTTCGTCCCCGTCGGAGTCCTCTTCGTGAACTTGCCGACGCTGCTGATCAGCGGTGACGGGCGGGCCTTCACTCCCGGAGCGATGATCGAGATCTATCCCGGACCGTTACTGCCGGCCATCGTTGAACGCTCGATCACCGATGAGGGAATACGCAAGGTGCTGCAATTGGCCGACGACGCCGGTCTACTCGGTGCACCGCTCGATTACTCGCTGCCCGAAGGCATCGGCATCGCCGATGCACCCGACACTGTGGTCGTGATCAATGTCGACGGGAAGGTGTACGAACATCGCGCCAACGCGCTTGGCTTCGATATGCCCGGCAGCGAAAGCACGCCCGCTCGCGACAACCTGAACACGTTCGTCACGATCATCAGCGACCTCGCCAAGGTCGCCGGTGCCAGCAACGTCGGCGACGAGCACGCCTTCGTGCCCGCCGAGTATCGCTTGCAGGCGATGGTGGTCGACCCGTCGCAGTTCACCGATCCCGCGCCCACCGTCGTCGCGTGGCCGGATGGAACTGGCGCAGTCCTCGCTGAATCCGCGCAATGCGCCACCGTCGATGCTTCCGCCGTTGACGAACTGTTAACAACGGCGACGCAACTCACGTTCTTCGAGGAGTCCGACGTCGTCTATCAGCTGGCTGTTGTGGGCGTCCTACCCGGCGACGCGACGTGTTGAGTCAGCCTTGAGACAGGGCGCCGAGTGTTGGTAAAGCGTTCGCTCTAGGGTACCGATTGAAGCTATGCGTCCTCTTGACGCGTTGAATCGGAGGTACTCGTGCGTCGTTTGTTCTCCTCGCCAGTCGTTGCAGTGGTAGTCGGACTGTTTGCGCTCGGCAGTCCGGTTACTACATCGGTTACCGCCAACGCCGCTCCTCCCCACATCGAAGGGCCTGCGACACTGGTGGTCCCCGGCTTCACCGACACACTCGTGACCGGCGCAATGTCGACGCCGATCGCAGTCGTCGCGCTACCCGATGGCAAGGTCGTCGTGTTGCAGCAGAACGGCCGCGCACGTCTCGTCGTGAATGGTGTGCTGCAAGCCGGCAACGCGCTCGACCTGACGGCGAGCCCGAACTTGGTCTCGGGCTGCACCGGCGGCGAGCGCGGTTTGCTCGGATTCGCAGCCGACCCCGACTTCGGCGCCAATGGCTTCGTCTACGTCTATTACACACGCACTAGTAGCGCCCCCGGCGGTTGCGTAAACCGAGTCAGCCGATTCGTGATGACCGGTAACACGATCTCGCGCGCCAGCGAAGTGATCTTGCTCGACAACATCAGCTCGAACGCCGGTAACCACAACGGTGGCGACGTCGAGGTGGGCAACGACGGCTTCCTGTACGTCGCTGTCGGCGATGGCGGATGCGATCCGCGAGGCAACAGCGGATGCGCGGGCAGCAATAACGGGGCCCAGGACCTGAGCCTGCTCAACGGGAAAATTCTGCGGATTGATCGCTTTACTGCCGCCCCAGCTCCGGGCAACCCGTTCTCGGGCGCCGGAACCGCGATCTGCCGCACGCGCGGCAACACGGCGGCGACGCCAACGACCATCTGTCGTGAGATCTTCGCCTATGGCCTGCGCAATCCGTGGCGATTCGCATTCGATCCGAATACAGGTGCCACCCGCTTTCGAATCAACGATGTTGGCCAAGGCGCGCGCGAAGAAGTGAATCAGGGTGTGCTCGGTGCGAACTATGGATGGCCCACGCGTGAGGGATTCTGCGCGAATGGACAGGGCTCGACCCAGGACCCTCCAGTGTGCGCTCCGCCCAACCCGGCACTTGGGTACACGGATCCGATCGTCGACTATTCGCACTCGCCGACGACTGGCGGCCAGTACATCACTGGCGGGGCATATGTCCCCAACGGTGCGTGGCCCGAGTCGTACGACGGCGGTTACATGTTCTCCGACGGCGATCCAGGCAAGCTTTTCTTCTATCACCCGGCTCAGCCGTTGTTCACGTTCGCACTCGACATGGGTGGTGTCTCCGACATTGAGTTCGTGCTGGAGGCAAGCGGCTGGTCGTTGTACTACACCAATCCGGCTACCGACGAAGTGCGCCGCATTTCATACACGCTCGCCGCCGCACCGTCTGTGGGCACGCTGGCGTTCGCTCAAACGGCACCAACGCGAGTGTTCGACAGTCGCAACAATGGTGCCGATACCGGAACCTTGCGCAGTGGCACCAGCCGGATGATCAACGTTGTAGCCGTGCAGGGCAACCATCGCGCGGCGCTGGTGAACATCACTGCGGTTCTGCCCTCGTGGGATGGCTTCGTCACCGTGTGGCAACCACGCACGCTGCCACCACCGACGTCGAACCTCAACAGTCAGCTCGGCCAAATCAACGCCAATACTTCAGTTGTACCAATAGATGATGACGGCAACATCGTGGTGTTCGCCAGCTCCCGAACGCATTTGATCATCGACCTACTCGGCTTCTTCGATGTCGCTGCAGGTGGAGCCACGTCGGGTCGACTGCTTCCCGTCGATCCTGTGCGAGCCGCCGACACGCGGGCCGCGCCAGGCGGCGGCAACGTGTACAGCCAGTCGGTCGATGGTTCGACGCCGGTGATCAATGTGCCGCTCGCGGGTCTCTACGGTTTGCCCGGCGGCGTGAACGTCGTGTGCGTGATGGTGACGGCGATAGCGCCGACCATTGCGCAGGCTGGTCACGTGGTCGTGCACGGACATGGCACGCCGGTACCGGGAACATCGAACCTCAACACCAATGGGTCGATAGATGTACGTCCCAACCTTGTGGTGGTCGCGCTCGGGGCGGACGGAAGCATCGACCTGCGCCTGACCGATGTCGCGGACGTGATCGTGGATGTGATCGGTTCCTTCACCAACGGGTCCGCACCGATGTCGATGCAGGGCACCTACGAGCTGGTGGGACCGTTGCGCATCGTCGACACTCGCACCAGTTTCGGGCTCCCTCACTTCGGCGCCGGCGCTACGGGAACCATCGATCCGTCGGGTGTTCCCGCCGGTGCGGTGGCGATTTCGCAGAACGTCGTGATCACGAATCCCGCGAGTCCTGGCTTCCTCACCACCTACCCCGCTGGTCTGGCGCAGTTACCAGTCGTCAGCAACGGCAATGCCCAGGCACCGAACCAGACGCGAAGTGTGCTGTCATTCACCCGCATGGGGGCGACGTCGGTCAGTTACTACACGTCCATGAATACCGATGTCATTGTCGACATCACCGGGTACTTCAACGCGTAGGTAGCCTTGATGGCGTGATACGGCTGCGCGTCGCACTGGCACAGATCAACCCGACAGTCGGCGACCTCGATGGCAACGTTGCCAAGATCGGCGCTGCGTACGATCAGGCAGAGGCGGCTGGCTGCGACATCGTCGCTTTTCCGGAATTAGCGATCACCGGTTATCCGCCGGAAGATCTCGTTCTGAAACCAGGCTTCGTCGCCGACAATCTCGCGGCACTCGATCGAGTGGCGAAGCGCACCGGTCGTTGCGTGGCGGTCGTCGGTTACGTCGCTATCGATCGCGATCTGTACAACGCCGCCGCCGTATGCGTCGGTGGTGCAGTCGTCGGCACGTATCGAAAGCGGCTGCTACCCAACTACGCGGTGTTCGATGAGGCCCGCTATTTCAAGCCCGGCGATGCCAGCGATCCGTACGAGTTGTACGTGATCGGCGGCGTGAAGGTCGGTATCAGCATTTGTGAGGACGTGTGGAGCGCCACTGGGCCATTGGCCGAGCAGGCCGCTGGTGGGGCCGAGCTGAACATCAACATCAATGGTTCGCCGTACGACGCGGGGAAAGTCAGTGTGCGTGAGCGCATGCTTGCGACGCGGGCAGCCGATGCCAGCTGCGCGCTCGTGTATGTCAATCAAGTGTGCGGGCAAGACGAGTTGGTCTTCGACGGCGGCAGCATGGTCTTCGATGCTGAAGGCACTCTGATTGCGCGCGCCGCTTTGTTCGTCGAGGAACTTTTGATCACCGACGTCGAGATCGAGCCGGTGTATCGCAAGCGATTGCTCGATCCCCGGGGCCACGCGACCGACGAACCGATGCGCCTGGTACAGGTGAGCGACGCTCCCGTGCCGCACAAGAAGCCGATCGTTGGGCCAATCGTCCCGCTTCCCGATCTCGATGCGGAGCTCTACGAAGCCATCGTGCTGGGGACAGGCGACTACGTGCGCAAGAACGGTTTCACCGACGTCGTCATCGGTCTGTCGGGCGGCATCGATTCGACGTTGGTCGCATGTATCGCCGTCGATGCACTCGGCGCCGACCATGTGCACGGAGTCTCGATGCCGTCGCGCTATAGCAGCGACCACTCGAAGTCCGATGCCGAGGACCTTGCCAAGCAACTCGGGATCGACTATCGGACCATCTCGATCGAGCCGGCGTTCGCAGCTTTCCTGGAGATGACGTCCAAGTCCTTCGAGGGCAAGCCCGCCGACCTGACTGTCATAGATCTAACGGCAGAGAACTTGCAGAGTCGAATTCGCGGCACGACGCTGATGGCGTTGTCGAACAAGTTCGGCTGGATGGTGCTGACGACCGGCAATAAGAGCGAGATGGCCGTCGGCTACTTCACGCTCTACGGCGACTCCGTTGGCGGGTATGCGGTGATCAAGGACGTGCTGAAGACGCGAGTGTACGACCTCTGCCGCTACTACAACCAACGTGCCGGTCGCGAGATCATCAGCGAGAACGTCATCAGCAAGCCGCCGTCGGCCGAGTTGCGGCCCGATCAACGCGACGACCAGAGCTTGCCGCCGTACGAAGTCCTCGACCCGATTCTTCGTCTCTATGTGGAAGAAGATCGCACCGCCGCGGAAATCATCCAGCTCGGGCACGATGAAGCGACAGTGCGCCGCGTCGCGCGTCTCGTCGACCTCAACGAGTACAAGCGCCGCCAATGCCCGCCCGGTGTACGCGTCAGCCCGAAAGCATTCGGCAAGGACCGCCGCCTGCCAATCACAAACGGCTACCGCGGCTGACTCGCCCGTCTTCGACCGCCTTCTGCCTTCGGTCCGAGGGTTTGCTCCCGGATCTGCGTGGTCCGAGGTTTACGTCCCCGCCGGCGGGGAGGAAACCCTCCGACGGGAGGAAACCCTCGGAGTTAGGGTTTTCGGACGTGCGAGCGGTGTAGCACGACCATCGCCACGACGGTGCCGGTCGCCAATATCGCGCTCATCATCGCCGGCCATGCCATGCCGAATCGCTCGTACAGGCGGGTGGCAGGGATGCTGGCCGTCGCCCTGCCAAATGTGCCAGCACCGACCATCAGCGCCATGCCGCGGGCGGGTGATCCGACGATCGCAGCGGTCGACAATGGAATGGCGCTGACGATCGCGAACTCGAACACTGCGATGGCGATGATGCAGAGCGGCAACGCGCTCACGACGCGGTCGTGCCAAATGGCGAGACCAATACTGGCCACCACCATCAGCGTCGCGCCGACAGCGGTGCTGCGCTCTTTGCCCCACGTGTCGGTGCGACGCGACGATGTGACCGCGGCAATCAGTTCGGCAAACCCGAGTCCGAACGCAACGACGCTCAGCGCCGTCGGCGTGAAGTCGAACGCGTCGACGAGCCAGCTCCCGAACGTGACGAACAGCGATTGGCTGGCAGCCATCAGACAGAACATGCCGAGGACGAGGACAGCGACGTCGGACACCTTGACGGGCGAGCGCGCGGTGCGTGTTGCGCGGGTGTGTGGCCCCGAGTCGGGAGCGATGCCGCGTGCGATCAAGCCTGCGCTGAGTACGACGGCGGCAGCACCGAGGCCGTACCCAACACGCCAGTTGGTCGCAGCTGTCAGGAATCCCATCAATGACACGCCGAGCAACAGCCCGAGCGCCCACGAGATTTCGACCAGCCCCATCACTCGACTGCGTTGTGCGTATGGCACTCGGTCGGTCGTCCACGAACCGAGGCCGAGATCGAACGTCAGCCGGCTCTGCGAGACCACGGTCAGCCCGACCGCAAACATCGCCGGATGCACACTGCTCGCCGCCACTGTGACGCCAAGGACAACACCAAGCAGCCCGAGCACCATGGCGGTGCGCCGATGCAACCGTTCGACAATTTCACCGTTGAGTGGCGACAGCAAGCCCGACAGTTCGCTGATCGCGACCGCTATGCCGATTCCGGCCAACGTCGTGCCATTGCCGCGCGCGATGACCGCCAGGAATGGGGGAGCGAAGCGAACACAGGAGTTGACTGCCGTGCGCGCGGCTGTGAGCAACGTGATGCGATTGCGCACTTCGATGGGGATGCTGTCATCGAGCGCACGGTGCAGCATGGTGCCGACGATATCGACCATCGACGATTACAATTCAGCCTCCGTGGCCCTGATCGTTCAGAAGTATGGCGGTACATCCGTCGCCGACCCCGAACGAATGCGGGCCGTCGCCGAACACATCGCGTTCACCAAGCGACACGGGCACGATGTAGTCGTCGTCGTCAGCGCGATGGGCAAGACCACCGACACTCTGATCCAACTGGCCAACGATGTGTCGGGCACACTGCCTGGACGCGAGATGGACATGCTGTTGACAACCGGTGAGCGCATTTCGATGTCGTTGTTGTGCATGGCCCGGGCGGATTCGGGCATCGAGGCTGTGAGCTTCACTGGAAGCCAGGTCGGCATCATCACCGATACCGCGCACGGCAAGGCGAAGATTTTGGAAGTGAAGGGCGATCGCGTGCGTGCCGCACTAGCGGAGGGACAGGTGTGCGTGGTCGCCGGGTTTCAAGGCGTCAGCACCGACAAGGAAATCACGACACTCGGTCGCGGTGGCAGCGATACGACGGCGGTGGCATTGGCTGCGGCGCTCGAGGCGGACAGCTGCGAGATCTACACCGACGTCACCGGCGTGTTCAGTGCCGATCCGCGCATCGTGCCACAAGCGCGCAAACTGGCACACATCAACTTCGACGAAATGCTCGAGATGGCTGGCGCCGGTAGCAAGGTGCTGGCGCTGCGCAGCGTCGAGTTTGCGCGCAATCACAACGTCCCACTGCACGTCCGTTCCAGTTTCACCTGGGAGCCAGGCACGTGGATCACCTCTCAGGAGCCGAAAATGGAAGAACCGATCATCTCTGGCGTCGTCACCGACATCACGGAGGCGAAGATGACCGTCGTCGCCGTGCCCGATCGTCCGGGCGTTTCGGCAACCCTGTTCGAACCGCTGGCGGCGGCGAATATCAACGTCGACATGATCGTGCAGAACACAGGCCACGAAGGCACCACCGACATCAGCTTCACGATGCCGAAGGCCGACTTGGCTACGGCCGAGGCGATCGTCGCTCGCGTCGCGGGCGAGATTGGGGCCAAGGGTTTCGAGCACGATGCGAATATCGCCAAGATCAGCCTGGTCGGTGCCGGCATGAAAACGAGCCCCGGTATCGCTGCCAAGATGTTCCGAACTCTGGCCGACGAGGGCGTGAACATCGAGATGATCAGCACCAGCACGATCCGCATCAGCGTGGTCACCGCTGCGACCGATCTGGAACGGGCCAGCCGTGCATTGCACACGGCGTTCGGCCTCGACTCTGGTCAGTCATACTCGGCACCGCTGCCTGAGCGAAAGTAATGCCCCGACGCCGACAACATGTTCCGTGGACCGCCGCGGGATCAGCTTCGGAAGCCGAACACTCCGCTGACGACGTCGTACGCGGCACGGGCTGGGTGTTCAATAATCGCACCGGCGATCAACTGAGCCTGGCGAAATTCGTCGCCACCGGCGATCACGAGACGATCGCCTACTTGTACGCATTCGGCCTACTTCACGATGAAGCTACGGAGACGATGGTTGAGGTGGGCAGCGGCATCGGTCGGATGACGGCCAGCTTCACGCGCATGTTCAACAGGGTGGTCGCCTGCGATCTCGACGCCGCATTCCTTGAGCGTTGTCGCGAGACTGTCGCACAATTCGGTCGAGCCGACCGCTTGCAGACGTCGCAAGTGGTCGACGGTCGCACGCTCGGGTTGCCCGACGACTCGGCCGACGTCGTGTTCAGCTACATCACCTTGCAGCACTGCCATCGCGACGACGCGTTGGCCCTGGCGCGCGAAGCCGTGCGTGTGACCCGACCCGGTGGCCACATCGCGCTCAACTTCCGCACGTGGGTGTTGCAAGACTTGGTGCTGTGGCCAGCCGGCAAGCTGGTGCGCGCCTCGTGGCGAATTCCGCGCATCGGCAAGGTGATCGCCCAGCGTCGGTTGCCCGCTCGACTTGGGTGGCAAGCCAATCGACTTTCGCCCCGCGACGTGTTGGCCGTCGTTGGCGAATCGCTCGAGGCCATCTCTATCTTCCGAGGGCCGAAACGTCGTGGCTTCGGCGAACCGGGCACCACCGATCGCACCTTCGTAGGTGTGCATCGCAGCCACTGGTGGTTGGTTGCTGCCATTAACTGACCGGTGAGGCGAACATGGCCCTCGCTAGAATTACGCTGATGAGAGTCGGAATAGTTGGTGCAACTGGCCAGGTGGGCACCGCCATGCGGTCCATCGTCGCCGAACGAAACTTTCCAGTGTCTGAGATGCGTTTCTTCGCGTCGGCGCGTAGCGCTGGCACGACACTTTCCTGGAAGGGCGCCGAGATCGTCGTCGAAGATGCCGCCACCGCCGACTGCAGCGGTCTCGACATTGCACTCTTCTCCGCTGGTGCC
>JANWKM010000150.1 GCA_025451395.1 Ilumatobacteraceae bacterium | reverse complement strand
GCCGGATTGGCGGATCACCTGTTTCTTCGTCGACTCGAAATACCGGCGCAAGGGTGTTGCTGCCGCCGCGCTGAAGGGCGCGCTGCGAGAGATCGCGCGGCTCGGCGGTGGAACGGTGGAGAGCATGCCGGAGGATGTCGAAGGGCGTCAGGTCTCCAACTCGTTCCTGTACAACGCCACGCTGGCGATGTTCGAAGAGCAAGGTTTCTCCCGCACGCGTCAACTCGGCAAGAACAGTTGGCTGGTCACCAAGAAGGTGCGCGCCAGCCGTACTTGAGTTCAGGCCGCCGCGGCTGCCAGAGCAAACTCGCAAAACGCTGCGTACGCCCGCGGGCCGTAGATGGTGCCGGGTCCGCCGCTCATTAGCATCGCGACACCCACAGCCTCTGCGGCCTCCTGGCAGGTTGCGCCAGCTTTCGCGGCAGCTTCGGCGTGCGCTGCGATGCATCCATCGCAGCGCTCAACGACAGCGATCGCAAATGCGATCAGCTCCTTAGTTTTTACATCAAGAGCACCGGCGTCGAATGCGGCGTGGTGAAACTCGCCGAATCCCTTGTAGACGTCGGGTATCGCGTGTCGCAGCTCGCGATGTAACGGCCGGAGTTCTTCCAGCACTGCCTCGCCATAGCCATTCTCTCTCATCATCGTGCCTTTCTTCCACGTTGAGCGTGCATCTGCGGGACGGAAAAAGGAAGGGCCTTAAGTCACCGCTTGGCTTCAGCCGGTCAGGAACAGCAACGAGTCCAACCCGATGATGCGACCGACCGCCACGCCGGCCGCCTCGCGCATTTCTCGCAAGAACGCGTCAGTACCACGAATTGGGCTGCTCCGCGTGGGCGACACGTAGGCGGTCAGCCCAAGTTCTTGGCTGATCATGCGCACGCGCAGCGAGTGATAGGGGTCGGTGACGAGCAACACGCTTTGACCACCCCGGTGACGCAGGGCGTTGCGGGCCGCACGAAGTGACTCGTAGGAGTTACTGCCGAGCACCTGCACGATCGCCGAGCGCGGCACGCCGCGATCAACGAGATAGTTCGCCGACGACTCGGCTTCGGTGAACCGATCACCGGGTCGGTTGCCGCCGGTGGTGATGATCATCGGCGCGAGGCCTTCGTCCCACAGTTCGACAACGTGATCGAGACGAGCGGCCAACAGCGGCGACGGACGACCGTCGTATTGCGCAGCACCCATCACGACGATCGCATCGACCTCGCGCGCCTGATCGCTTGTTCCGGTCGAGTGCACAATCCAGAGCGACGCCAGGTAATACAGCGCCACCAACGCGAGCGTTGCGTATCCCGTGCGACGAATTCGGCGCCACCGTCGCTTGCGGCGCGCTCGCCCTGCGTCATCGACGACCTCCTCGTCATCAGTCAAGAGCGGCCTCAGCGTTGCGCAGTCTTCGCAGCGTCTCGTCGCGTCCGAGCACCTCTAGCGCTTCGAACAGCGGCGGGCCGACGGTGCGGCCGCTGACGGCGACGCGAACTGGGGCCTGTGCCTTGCCCAACTTCAGGTCGTGCGCCGCGCCAACAACCTCCATCGCACTCTTCAGCGACTCGGCTTGCCAGTCGGAGAGCGCCTCGTACGCGGCCAACGTCTCGCGCAGAATCGCGACATTCGCCTCCGCGGCAAACGTTTTCGTCCACGCATCACGATCGATGACCGGTTCGGCAAGAAACAGGAAGTCGACGACTCCTGGCGCGTCGGCAAGAGTCACGCAGCGCGGCTGGATGTGAGGTGCCATCGCCAAGAACTTCGACTCATCGAAGTGATCTGGCAACCACGGGCGCGACGCGTCGAGAAACGCGTGCGGACTGAGCATCCGGATGTATTCGCCGTTGAACGCGGCGAGCTTCTTGAGATCGAAAAAGGCTGGCGACAGATGCACGTCCTCGAGGCGGAAATCGGCCTCCATCTGCGCCCACGGCTGGATCTCGTCGCCCTTCGGAGTCCACCCGAGCGTCATCAAGTAGTTCACCATCGCATCAGCGAGATAACCCTCGGCCCGATACTGCTCGAGCGCCACCTTGTCGCGTCGCTTCGAGATCTTTTTGCGCTGCTCATTCACCAGCAGCGGCAGGTGCGCCCATACAGGTACCGATGCTCCGAGCGCTTCCCACAGCATCTGCTGCTTGGGCGTATTCGACAGATGCTCCTCAGCGCGCAACACGTGTGTGATGCGCATGTGCATGTCGTCGACAACGTTGGCCAACACGAACACCGGTGCACCGTTGCTACGCACCAACACGAAGTCCTCGATCAACGCGTTGTCGAACTCGACTTCGCCGCGCACTTCGTCGTGCACGATCGTGACGCCTTCGGCAACACGGAACCGAATCACCCGCCCCGACCCAGGACCGAGATTGCGATCACGCGACCAACCGCCATAACCCTGAGAACCTTCTGCCTTGCCGTTCGCTATATGGCGAGCTTCGATATCGGCGGTGGTCATGTCGCAGTAGTACGCGTGACCGGCATCGACGAGTTGCTGCGCTGCGTCGACATGCTGCTGTGTGTAATCACTCTGCAGATACGGCCCCTCAAAATGCGGATCGCTCGCCTTAATACCGATCCACGCGAGGGCCTCGATGATGCCCTCCGTCCACTCGGGTCGGTTCCGGTCGGCATCGGTGTCTTCGATGCGCACGACGAACGTTCCACCGAGTTGTCGCGCGAGCGCCCAGTTGAACAACGCGGTGCGCGCTCCCCCGACATGAAAGTAGCCCGTCGGTGACGGCGCGATTCGAAATCGTGCGTCGTTCAAGCTCAACCCAGCAATGAAAGGTTGCGTAATTGCCGCAACGCGACGGACAGCGTCGTCAGATCGTGCGCATCAACACGACGGATCTCGGTGAACAACACAACGGTCCGCCCGATGAGGCGATCGTTCGCTGCGCGCCAATTGCTGACCGAGCCGGCCGCGAGGATGTCGCTGGTCAGGTCGGCTAGGGCTGATAGCAAGTCGTCGCGCAATGCGGCGCGGGCCTGGGTTTGCCAGCGATTGCTGCGCGGCAGGCGGCCGATGGCTTCCCATAGCCACAACAGGTCGAGTTCCTCGAACAACTGCCAATAGCTGCCGGCGACGGTGGTGAGCGATTGACCAGTCCGCGCCGAGAGCGCGACCACGTCGAACCCAGTGTGCAGCAACGGCCACAGCACGCTGCGCTGCGCCAACTGTTCGGGGACGCCACCGGCGAGGCGACCGGCCTCGATCGCGAAGGCTGCCTCGCGGATTCGACCCTGCAGTTGCCCTTCGAGGCTGACTGCGAGGGTCTCGATGCCGGATCGGAACTCGGTGACCACGCTCGCGATATCGATCGGTGCCTTGCGACTCCGCAACAGCCACATCACGCCGCGCTCAGTCATCGTGCGCAGCTCGAGAAACAGGTCGAGCTGTAGATCGAGTTTCACCTGGCCGGTGAGCGCGTCGATGTCGTCCCACAGCTTGGCGACATTGAAGATGTCGCGGGTTGCAATCCATGCACGCGTGATCTCGACCACGCCGAGGCCGGTCTCTTCACTCAGACGGTGGTCGAAGCTGATTCCCGAGTGATTGACGAGCTGATTGCACAACTGCGTGGCGATCAACTCGCGCCGTAGCCGGTGAGTCAGGATCTCGTCGCGGTATTGGCCCTGCAGGCGCTGTGGGAAGTAGGCCAGAAGATCCGGCACCAGGTACGGATCGTCGGGGAGGTCGCTGTGCACGATCTCGGCGACGTTCGTCGTCTTGGTGTACGCGAGCAGCACCGCGAACTCTGGCGTCGTCAGCCCGGTGCCAGCAGCTTGACGTTCGGCGATCTGACGATCCGTCGGCAGGAACTCAAGCGCGCGGTTCAGCCATCCTTCGCTCTCCAACGTGTTCAGGTAGCGACTGTGCACGTTGATCATCGGTAACGCCTGGCGGCGAGCGATCGTCAGCGCCAAGGTTTGCGCGCGGTTGTCGTCGAGCACCATCTCGCCGACCTCGTCGGTCATCTCGGCGAGCAAGGCGTTGCGTTGCGCGGACGCCAAACCGCGCTTGGCCATCGCCGCGCCCAGAAGAATCTTGATGTTGACCTCATGGTCACTGCAGTCGACACCGGCCGAGTTGTCGATCGCGTCGGTGTTGATCAGGCCGCCGGCAAGCGCGTATTCGACACGTCCACGCTGCGTGAACCCGAGGTTGCCGCCCTCGCCGACCATCTTGCAGCGCAGCTCGACGCCGTTGACGCGCAAACTGTCATTGGCTCGATCGCCCACCTCCGCATGCGTCTCGCTGGCGGCTTTCACGTATGTGCCGATCCCACCGTTCCACAGCAGATCAACGGGAGCTCGCAGTATCACCGAGAGCAACTCATTGGGCGCGAACGACGCGCGGTCGGCGCCGAGGCGCTTGCGGGCGGCGTCAGACAATTCGATCGTCTTCAGCGTGCGCGGGTACACACCACCGCCCTCGGAGATCAGCGACACGTCGTAGTCCGCCCAAGAGCTGCGTGGCATGTCGAACAACCGTTTCCGCTCGGCGAACGAAACCGCTGGATCGGGGTCGGGGTCGATGAAGACATGGCGATGATCGAACGCCGCGACCAACTTCATGTGCGGCGAACGCAACATGCCGTTGCCGAACACATCGCCGCTCATGTCGCCGATGCCGACAACGGTGAGCTCGTCGCGCTCGACATCTCTTCCGATCGCCGCCCCGTGGCGGCGCACACTCTCCCACGCACCGCGGGCCGTGATCGCCATCGCCTTGTGGTCGTAACCGACGCTGCCGCCGGAGGCGAAGGCGTCGCCCAGCCAGAATTCGTAGTCGGCGGAGATGTCGTTGGCGATGTCGCTGAACGTCGCGGTCCCCTTGTCGGCCGCGACGACGAGGTATGGGTCGTCGCCGTCGTAGCGCACCGTGTCGGGTGGCGGCACGATCTTGTCGGCGACAATGTTGTCGGTGACGTCGAGCAGTCCGGCGATGAACTGTCTGTAACACGCCACGCCCTCGGCGCGGTACTCGTCGGTGTTCGCGGGCGGGGCCTGCTTCAAAACGAATCCGCCCTTCGCGCCCGTTGGCACGATCACCGCGTTCTTCACGATTTGTGCTTTCAACAACCCAAGAATCTCGGTGCGGAAGTCTTCACGACGATCGCTCCACCGGATACCACCGCGAGCGATGCGTCCGTTGCGTAGGTGCGCACCCTCGACCCGAGGTGAGCAGACCCAGATCTCGAACATCGGTCGCGGCAGCGGTAGGTCGGGGAGCTTGCTGGGGTCGAACTTGAACGCGATCACGTCGCGATAGCCGGCGTTCGGTCCCGGCCGAAATGCGTTCGTGCGCACCGTCGCCTCGATGAGTCCAAGCAGTGCGCGCAACGTGCGATCGTCGTCGAGAGTCGGCACCGCGTCGAGGGCTTCCGCAATCTCGCCACGCACTTTGATCGCCTGCGATTCATCACGCGTATCGGAAGCCTGCGGCGTGAATCGCGCGCTGAAGAGTCCCACGAGTCCGGCGGCAATCGCGGCGTGACGACAGAGCGTGCTCTCGATGTACTGCTGACTGAACGGAAAGCCGATCTGGCGTAGATATCGCGAGAAGGCGCGCAGTATCTCCACCTCGCGCGCCGTGAGACCGGCGAGCAGTACCAGCCGATTGAGCCCGTCAACTTCGACCGTGTCGGCGAACTCGGCGATGAATGCGCGCTGAACCTCGGCGCGCGCCGCGTCGCCCAGCGTGATCGAATCCGGAATCTGCACTCCGACGTCGTGCAGCCATACGCCCTCACTGCCAAGTTCGAAGTGAAATGCCCGCTCGTCGATCGCGCGGAAACCGAGGTGATCGAGGAGGGGCAACAGATCTGCGATCGGCACCGCTGAACCAGCGTGGTACACGCGGAACCGCCACTCGTTGGCGGCTGCCTCGACGAAGTGCAGCATCGCCGTCTCTAGACCGTTCGCCGCCGCGCAAAGACGGTCGACGATCGGCAGATCGATCGCCGCGCTGTTCGGCCAGTTGAGCTCGTCGTAACCAGCGGGAATGGTCGGCAGCACACGGTCGAGGACACGAGCTGTCTCTTTTTCACCGATCAGGGCCGTCATCGCCTCACGAGTGGCCGCGGTCCAATCGACGTCCACATCTCCAGCCGTTGCCTTGATCGCCACCCCGCCAGTGTTGCACACGCGCTCGCGGGGTAGTTTGCCGGTCATGGCGCAGATAAATGTGATGGGAGGCGAGCTGCAATCGTGCTCGCTCGACCCGCTGACCGGCTACTACCGAACGGGCTGCTGCGAGAACCACGGCGACGATCCGGGCATGCATGTCGTGTGCGTCGTATGCACCGAAGAATTCCTTGAGTACTCGCAACAGGTCGGCAACGACCTGAGTACTCCGATGCCGCAGCACGGTTTCGCGGGATTGAAAGCGGGCGACCAGTGGTGCCTGTGCGCTTCACGCTGGCAGGAGGCATTCGACGCGGGCTGCGCACCGCAAGTGCGACTCGCCGCCACCCACTTGTCGGCGCTCGAGTACTGCGCACTCGCCGACCTGAAGGCGCACGCGATCGATCCCGTTCCATGAGCGTCGTCGTTGCCCAACACGGCCCGGTGTGTGTTGTCACCATCGACCGGCCGGAGGTTCGCAACGCCGTCGACGGGCCGACGGCAGCACTTCTCGCCGAAGCCTTCCGCGCGTTCGAGGCGGACGACGCACTCGCCGTCGCAATATTGACTGGCGCGAACGGAACGTTCTGTTCCGGTGCCGACTTGAAGGGCATCAGCGATGGCCGCGGCAATCGTGTGGAACGCGACGTGTCTCTGGATGGTCCGATGGGTCCCACACGAATGGTGCTGACCAAACCAGTGATCGCGGCGGTGGAGGGTTTCGCTGTTGCTGGAGGTTTGGAGTTGGCGGTGTGGTGCGACCTGCGAGTGGCTGCCGACGACGCAGTGTTCGGTGTGTATTGCCGCAGATGGGGCGTCCCTCTGATCGACGGTGGCACTATCCGTCTGCCGCGCCTGATCGGGCAGAGCCACGCGCTCGATCTCATCCTCACCGGCCGCGGTGTCAGTGGCGAGGAAGCGGTGCGCATGGGGCTGGTGAATCGTTCGGTACCTGCGGGCACCGCGCTCGCCGCGGCGTTGGAGTTGGCTCACGAGATCGTCGCACTGCCACAGGGATGTATGCGTCGCGATCGACAGAGCAGTTTTGAGCAGTGGGACTTGCCTCTGGCTGAAGCGTTGGCGAACGAGACCAGGTTGGGTCTCGACACCATCATGAGCGGCGAAACGCTGGCTGGTGCTGCGCGCTTCGCAGCGGGTGCCGGCCGCCACGGAGCAACGGGTTAGCGCAACTGTCGTGCCAGTTCTGAACAAGCGCCATGCGTGGCCGCCGCCGCTGCTACGTGGCTGGACACACTTGGTGTCGTTCCCGCTGATGCTGATCGCCGGTATTGCGTTGGTCGTGTTACCGCACACGTCGGTCAGGGACCGGATCGCTCTCGCGATCTATGCCGCTGGAACGGCGACGATGTTCGGCGTGTCGGCGCTGTACCACCGTGGTCGCTGGCAACCGCCCGCAAAAGCGTTGATGCAGAAACTCGACCGATCGGCGATCTTCCTCGCGATCGGTGGCGGTTTCACTCCGGTCGCTGCGGTGTGCCTGGATGGCGTGCAACGGACGGCGATCCTGATCGCCGCGTGGGTGGGTTCCGCGATCGGTATCGCGTTGCAGTGGCTGCCGGTTCATCGAGCATGGAGAGGCGCCAGCTACATCATCGTCAGCTGGACAGCGATACTCGTGTTTCCGCAAATCCTGCACCGGATAGGTGGCGCGGGGTTTGGGTTGTTGATCGCCGGCGGTGCGTGCTACTCGATTGGTGCCCTCACCCTCGCCGTGCGCTGGCCAAATCCGTGGCCGACTGTGTTCGGGTTCCACGAGGTGTTCCATGCGTTCACGGTGGTCGCGTCGGTCTTGCAATTCGTCGCGATCAGCTACGCCGTCGTTCCTCTTATGTAAATGCCAGAGTTATGTAATGAGTGGGACCGCGGCCAGACGCGCTTCGCGGATGTTCACCCATTGAGCGAGCAACACGCCACCGACAACCACGATTGCACCTGCAATTTTGATTGCCCGCAGCTCTTCACCGAGGAAGAGCACCGACCACAGAATCACGAGTGCAACCTCGACGGTCAGTACCATCGCGACGGCACCGGGCACGATGTGACGCATCGCCTGGAAGAAGCAGATGCTCGACACGACAGTCGGAATCAGCGCGAACACGGCCACCTCGAATACGAGGTCGCCCCCACGCGGTCGTACCAACCCGGTTACCAGCGCGATCGGCGCGATCGCGAGGATCGCGCCCAACACGATCCACGCCGCTGTCACCACGCCGTCAATTGTGCGCGGTAACACACGGCTGCTGACGATCATGTAGGTAGCGAAGACCACCGCTTGTCCCAGCGACAACGCGACACCGACGGCGTCGACTTCGCCAACTCCGCCGAACAACTCGGGCACGGTCAACACAATTCCGATCATGACAAGTGCGAGCGCTGCCCAGGTGAGCGTGGCCGGGCGGGTGCCGAGAAAAGCGGAACCGACAACCACGAGGACCGGGTGCAAGTAGATGAGCACGATGTACAGCGATGCGTCGAGGCGGTCGAGCGCAAGAAAACCCATCAGCACCATCAACCCGAACACGAGCCCGAGCGCGAGCATCGTCCACCGCGGCACATCAAAGGGGTTGGGCCCACCGAACCGATGCCAGATCATCACACCTGTCCAGAGAACAACTGTCGCAATCGAAAAGCGCCAGAACAGCAACGACGAAGGGCCAAGGGAATCGAGGAGATCTTTGCCAACAGCCGACGACAGCGAGTATGCAGTCGCGGATGCCAAAGCCCAGAGCGCCCCGCGCGCGCTGCTGTGTTCCGCGGTCGCCACGTGCACTGTCTAGCTGAACGGGTTGCGCCGAGCCTTGATGGGCTACTTGCTCGCGGCGACCTTCTTGATCATGACGCAGTTGCCCTTGCCCTTTGGCCGTTGATACTTGAAGCCGGCCTTTTCGTACGCGCGCCGCGTCAGGTTGTACACGAACGCCGCCGACATCTTCTTTCCTTCCGGGATGTCGTGCGGATATCCCTCGACGACTCCACCCCCGGCCTTGGCGATCAGGTCAAGTGCCCCGCGGAACGCCGCGCGCGCCACGCCCTGCTTGCGGTACCCCTTGTCAACGAAAATGCACGTCAACCGATAGTCCGGCAGCTTCACAAGATTCTTCTCGTAGTCCTTGAGGTGATGGATGCCTGGTAGCTCCTCGGGAGTGCCGTACTGGCACCAACCAATCGCGTTGTCACCGTCAAAGACCAGCGCCGCATGCGCCTTCCCCTTCTTGACGAGTCGCTCCTTTCGGCCGGGACCGTTATCACCATTGGTCACCCGTTCGGCGTCACGCGGATGGAACCAGAGACACCAACAGCCGGGAGCACCCCAGGATGCGTTTCCCTGACGCTTGATCAGTGCGGCGAACGCGTCCCACGTGTCGGGCCCAAGCTGTTTGATCACATACTTGCTCTTGGTCATGTAAGCAACTTACGTGAACAGCTTCTTGGCGATCACCATTCGTTGGATCTGGTTGGTGCCTTCGTAGATCTGGGTGATTTTGGCGTCTCGCATCATGCGTTCGACGGGAAAGTCGTTGGTGTATCCGTAGCCACCGAGAAACTGCACCGCGTCGGTCGTGACCTGCATCGCGACATCGCTGGCGAAGCACTTCGCCATTGCACCGACCATGCTGAGGTCGCCGCGCGGATCGCCCTCGTCGACAGTCGCGCACGCCTTGTACACCAACCCCCGAGCGGCCTCGATTCGCATCGCGCAGTCGGCGGCCATCCACTGCAACCCCTGGTTGTCGGACAGCGGACGACCAAATGTCTTGCGCTCCTTCATGTAACCGACGGCAAAGTCGAGCGCACCCTGCGCAACGCCGACTGCCTGGGCGCCGATCGTCGGTCGGCTGCGGTCGAGCGTGTGCATTGCTGCCGCGAAACCCTGACCAACCTCACCGATGCGGTAGGTATCGGGCACGCGCACGCCGTCGAGTCGGATGACGCCCGTCGGCGAACCGCGCAGGCCAAGCTTGTGTTCCAACTTGTCGACCTGCACGCCCCAGTCGGCTTCCACCAGAAACGCAGTGATCCCGCGGTGGCGATCGGACGAGGTGCGCGCAAACACCGTGTACAAGTCACTGATGCCTGCGTTGGTGATCCAGCACTTACTGCCGGTGATGATCCAACCGTCGCCATCCGCTTCGGCCTTGGTGGTCATCGAGGCAACGTCGCTGCCGGCATCGGCTTCGCTGAGCGCGTAGCTGCACTGACTTTCTCCACTCGCGATACGCGGCACGTACTTCGCTTTCAACTCGTCAGAGCCAAAGTTGAGCACTGGCAACATGCCCAACTTCGAGATCAGAAACTGCAGGCTCGTGGCCACACACGCGTGGGCCAACTCCTCCGCAGCGATTGCTTGATCGACGAGCGATGCGCCGCTACCGCCGTATTCGGTCGGGTAACTCAGCGCTGTGAGTTCCATCGACTGCAAGGCCTTGAAGGTCTCCCACGAATATTCGCCCGAACGATCAATGTCGGCGGCGAGCGGTGCGATCTTGGCATCACAGAACTGACGCATGACACGCCGGAACTCGTGCTGTTCATCAGTGAGGGTGATCGGTTGTTCCATGGATGCAACCTCAGACACCCAGTAGCTCGCGCCACTGTGCTGGATACATCGCGTCGACTTCTTGGTGTGTCATTCGCAGAGTCGCCTCCGGCACCATGTCGGCGATGGCGCGGGTCTCTGTGTAATGGAATCCGTGGCTGATTCCGGTGAACAGCGGGCGTCGCAACTCGACTAGCTCGGGAGCGTGCGTGCGACCGAGGAATCCAAAGATCGTGAACGCGATCGCCAGGTCGTACACGACCGGCGCACGACCGAACATCGACGCACGTCGCAACGCGACGCCAAGGCAACCGTGGATCGCATCGTTGGCTTTTTCACCTTGCTCAAGTTGCAGGCGATCGGTGAAGCCTCTGGCGAGCTTGAGTGCGAAGCCTTGATCGGGACCTTGGTAGCCGAGACGATCGCCCGCCGGTTGGGCACCCGGGATGTCGCCGGGTCGGTCGGCTATCCACGAGTCGGGCACTGAAGGCGGCGACCCGTATCTGCGCGAGGTGTCAACGACAGGTGTGGGTGAGAACTTCGGTGCAGCCATGGCCGCCTCATTCTGGCACTCAAACGGGAGCGTGCAGCAGCCCGTAGATGAGCCCCTCCTCAAGCGCCCTCCACGATGCCTCGATGATGTTGCTGCTGACGCCGATCGTTGTCCACGAGCGCTCGCCGTTGGTGAAGTCGATCAGCACGCGCGTGATCGCCCCCGTGGCAGTCGCCCCGTCAAGAATGCGCACCTTGTAGTCGGTGAGGTGAACGTGCGCCAGATGCGGGAACGTTCCCTCCAGGGCTGCTCGTAGCGCAGTGTCGATCGCGTTGACGGGACCGTTGCCCTCCGCCGTTTCCACATAGCGCTGACCCGACGCGCCCTCGCCGAGCCACACCTTGACGGTCGCTTCCGTCGTGAACGCGCCGTGGGCCGACAACTCGTCGGTGATCACGCGCATGCTCTCGACTCGGAAGAAGTTCTGCTCCCACCCGGCGGCGCGCCGCATCAGCAACTCGAGCGATGCGTCGGCGGCTTCGAAGTGATAGCCCTCGTGTTCCAAACGCTTCAGGTCGTCGATCACCTGGTTCACCGCCGGACCGTCCATCGGCAGACCGAGCTCCTCGGCCTTGATCTCGATGGTGGCGCGGCCAGCCATTTCGCTGACGACGAACCGCGTGCCGTTGCCCACTAACTCGGGATCGACGTGCTCGTACGCATCCTTCGCCCGCTTGATCGCGCTGACGTGCAGACCCGCCTTGTGCGCGAATGCCGATCCGCCGACGTAGGGCGCTTGCGGGTTGAGTGGCCGGTTGAGGATCTCGGCGACGTGATGGCTGACCGATGTGAGGCGCTCGATGCGACCGTCGGGCAGGCACTGCATGCCGAGCTTCAGCTGCAGGTTTGGGATGACGGTGGTGAGGTTGCAGTTGCCAGTGCGCTCCCCCAAACCGTTCAACGTGCCCTGCACGTGACGAGCACCAGCCATCACGGCGGCCATCGAGTTCGCGACGGCACAACCCGTGTCGTCGTGACAGTGGATACCGATGATTGCGTCGCCGCCGACGTGGCGTTTCACTTCGGCGACGACTTGCGAGACATCGTGCGGCAGCGAGCCACCGTTGGTGTCGCACAGCACGAGGTGACTGGCCCCTTTCAAGATCGCCGCCTCGATCGCGCGTAGTGCGAATTCGGGGTTGTGCTTGTAGCCGTCGAAGAAGTGTTCAAGGTCGACCATCACGCGCCGACCAGCGCCAACGAGAAACTCGACCGAATCGGCGATCATCGCCGCGCCTTCGTCGAGCGTCGTCTGCAGCGCCTCGGTGACGTGATAGTCCCAGCTCTTGGCAACGATGCATACCGTCGACGTGTTGGCATCGAGCAGATTGCGCAAGGTGGCGTCGTCATCGACCTTGCCACGCGGCCGGCGCGTGCTGCCGAAGGCCACCATCGTTGAAGTGCTGAGCGCCAACTCGGTAGCGGCGCGGGCGAAGAACTCGACATCCTTGGGGTTCGCGCCAGGCCATCCGCCTTCGATGAAATGCACGCCGAGATGATCGAGTTGCGCGGCGATGCGCAGCTTGTCGTCGACGGTCGCCGAGACGCCTTCAACCTGCAAGCCGTCGCGCAACGTCGTGTCGAAGACTTCGACGAGTTCTTGTTTCATCGGTTGGCCTCCCTTCTACCTAGTCGTTCGGAGAAATGAAACAGCCGCCCGGGAGGGCGGCTGCAGGCGCATATCGGCAACGGCCGACATGCGCTAACAAATAATGATCGCGGTGGAGAGGTGCCCAGCCGTAAACAAACAAGTCACGTCCTCCATTCAATCGCCTCGACGTCGTGACGTCAATGCGCGCTGTGTACAACCCTGTGAGGAAGAGGTGGACGAACAAGATTGTTCTGTGCGTAAGTGGGTTTGGTTGCGGATAACCCTGTGCGCACGAAAAATACCGCTTGACCTGCAGATATGGCTCGTTCAAAGTGTCGTCTCGTACCGGACAGCGCATGCCAACCGGTGCCCGAGGAACGGTGCCGAACAACCGAGACAGTCAGCGATGGCAGTCGAGGGGAAGCGGAGGGCCAACCGGGTGCACGTGGCACAGCGGGGACGGTCGGGGGATGATTCCGAGTCCACATCGCGAACCTTCGGGGGAGCCGATGGGATGTCGGTGTGCTCACCTGGGAAACCGGGCAGAGGCGCCGACTGCCAACACGACAAGACCGCAGTCGGGCAACCGAAGGTGGCCAAGCACGTGGGGTCTCACGCTGGGGGAAGAAACTGGGTAACCGGGGACGGAAGCCAGTAAAAGGGATCGCCCGCCAGAGCGCAAGCTCTGACGGGCGATGACATTGGTCGAAGAGAAGGTTAACGCCGGACAGTCGATCAGTGGTGGATCACCCTCCACAGAGGTCGCCCCGGGCGGCGCGCTGGCTTCGGCTGGCAGCGCGGCCCGGGGCGCTTCGCGTTTTGCGGACTACGGTGAGTCGCCATGACGACGCCGCGACGCCAAATTTCGCCCGGGTATCAGCAGCAACTCGACCAGGGCTACAACTTCGGCAGCGTGTTGACGTTCGGTCAACGACCGTTGCTCACCGAGCCGGCACAACTCGATGAATGGCAGCCCGATGTTGCGGTAGTCGGCGCGCCGTTCGATCTAGGCACGACGAACCGGCCCGGCGCGCGATTCGGTCCACGAGCCCTGCGTGCGAACGCGTATCAGTCGGGCACTTATCACCTTGGTGCCGGCCTCGAGATGTACCAGTGGGTGGAGGTTGTCGACTATGGCGACGCTGCGTGCCCGCACGGCATGGTCGAGCAGAGTCTCGCCAACATCAAAGCGCGCGTGTACGAGGTCGCCAGTCGACACATCGTGCCGTTTGTGATGGGTGGTGATCACACCATCACGTGGCCGTCAGCTACTGCGGTCGCCGATGTGTATGGCTACGGCAACGTCGGCATGGTGCACTTCGATGCACACGCCGACACTGCTGAATCGATCGACGGCAACCTGGCGAGTCACGGCACGCCGATGCGTCGACTCATCGAGTCGGGCGCGATTCCTGGGAAAAACTTTGTGCAGATCGGTTTGCGCAGCAATTGGCCAGGCGAAGAAGTATGGGACTGGATGGCCGAGCAAGGAATGCGCTGGCATCTGATGGACGAGATCTGGGAGCGCGGCTTCCAAGCGGTGATGGCCGACGCAATCGCGGAAGCGCTCGACGGCCCCGAGTTCCTCTACATCTCGATCGACATCGATTCGCTCGACCCCGCATATGCACCCGCGACCGGAACACCGGAGCCCGGGGGACTTGTCGCGGCTGATCTTCTGCGCATGGTGCGCGCCTTGGCGTACCGGCACAACGTGGTTGCGATGGACATTGTCGAGGTTGCGCCCGCGTACGACCACGCCGACTGCACGGTGAACGTCGCGCATCGCTTATTCACCGAGTGCTTGGCCGGCATGGGCGCCAAACGCCGCGACGCCGAAGGCACTCCCAAGGGCCGCCCAGCAGTATGAAGGCTCCGATCGGAGAACGGCCGGGCATGGCCGACTATGGCGTCAACGTTCCCGAGTGGCAAGCGCTCCCGTGGTCGTGGGCGGCGGAGCGGCTGATCGCAACTCGCAACTACTGGATGATCACCGTCGGTGCCAATGGTCAGCCGCATTCACTTCCGGTGTGGGGCGTCTGGGACGACGATGATCGGCAGTTCATGTTCAGTTGCTCACCGAATGCACAGAAGGTGCGCAACATTTCGGCCAACCCGCGTGTTGCGCTCACCAACTCCGACTCGGTGGAATGCGTCTCGATGCAGGGCACCGCGGTGCGAATGACCGATGCAAACCGCATCGATACGTGGGTCGATCGCTACATCAAGAAGTACGGCGACGAGATGGGTCCTGAAGCAGGCAGCTTCATCCGCTCGCACGCGTGCTTCGAGGTCACGCCGACACTCGCGCTGTCGGTCATTGAACGCGCCGACGAGTTCGCGTTGAGGGCTACTCGCTGGCGCTTAGATCGCTAACTACAGAAGTCGGCGAGCGCGCGCTCGGCGGCGTCGTCGGCTGCGTTGTACGCCAACCAACTGTTCCCCTCGTAGGTGGTCGCGCACAGCGCGGCTTCGAGTTCGTCGCGTTGCTCATCGGGTACTTCGTCGATGTGGTCGATGATCCAAGGAATTGCATCGCTGGACAGCGACGCCAGATACGGGCCATCGAACTCCGCTTCGGAAACGTCGACCCGAGAAATGTTCTCCTGCGCGACCAGTCGATCGGGGTTGACGAAGTTCATCGCCAGCACCGCCAAGGCGGCCAGTGCACTAGCGGTCATGGCCATCCAATCGCCGCGACCTCGACCGATTGCGGCTACACCGGCGAGCACAACAACGGAACCGAGCCACACTGCGCTGACCACCGTGTACAGCCGAAGATGCGTGAGGCCGAATACGTCGGAGTACAACCGCAAGCGAATGATCGAGCCGACAACCAGTACTTGTGTCAAGACCACTACTGCCACAATCAGCGATCGCAACAGAGTTCGCCTACGGAGGATCGCTTCTTGCACGGTCGGCCGCACGGCACACAACACGCCGAATGAGATCGCGGCAGCTGCCATCAGCTGGAAGAACCCCGAGCGCGCGTACTCGGCATAGGTCAACCCAGTCTTGTCCTCGACGTACTTCGCGCCCGAGAGCAGCCCGCTGAGCTGCACGGCCGAGTACAGAACGAACAACGCGGACACGCCGCCGAGCAGCATCGCCGCATCGAGGGAGCGCAGTCGCGCGTGGCGCGTCACATTTGGCACACGGCTAGGGCTGGTGGCGAAAGTGAGCGGTACCGCGAACACGAAGAAGCCAACCGCCGTCAACACAACGTGGCTCAAGTCCAGACCGGTATTCACGTCGAAGGTCGCGGCGAACAACGCATCGCCGGACACCAGCAAAAGGAAGAGCACTGCGACGACCGGTACTGCGATGGCCAGCGCGCGCCAAACGTGGCGCCAAGAACCCCGCCGATTGCCGGCAACTCGATTGAGCACGCTGGAGCCAGCGCGCCCGATGACCGACGGTGCCTCGAACACCGCACCGATCGAACCGAGCACGACTCGGCACAGACCGCTCACGCTGCGACGAACCGGTCCGCCGGCTGCGAGGTCGGCCCCATAGCCAATCAGCGCGGCGAAGGCCACGAAGTCCGGTCCCCATAGCCATGGACTGGAACGCAGCGCGAACCACGGGACGAACAACAACGCGGCCGCCCAGGCGATGAGCGCTGTTCGGCGAGCTTGGGCCGCCCACATGAGTCCGACGGCACCTACGACGCACCACACGACGAATCCGAGGCCCGGCCGCGGTTGGTGAACTGCAAGATCGAACACAATTCCCGCGACCAATGCGGCAATCAAAAACGGTATCGGCGCCTTACAAACCTTGGCGACCCGGCGAGGCGGGGTCCAAGCCTGCTCGATTTCGACCTCTCCCTCAACGACGCTTCCCTTAACGACGTGGGTCATCAGCTGATTCTAGAAGTAACCGCTGCGCAGGTGGCCGCGCTCACACGGCAAGCTCGCACCAATCCTTGTAGCGGTCTTCCTGGGCGCGAACGGTGCGGGCATAAACCTCTGCAATCGCCTTGGTCTTCGGGCCGGGACACGGAATGCTGCGATCGTCGACAGAGTTCACCGCGCTGATCTCGGCTGCTGTGCCGCAAACAAATAGTTCTTCGGCGATGTACAGGTCGCTGCGGGCGAGGTTGTCGACGCGAGCATCGAAACCGAGGTCGCGCGCGATCGTCAGCACGGTGTTCTGCGTGATGCCCTCGAGGGCACCCGCCGAGAGTGGCGGCGTGATCATGATGCCGTTGCGCACCGCGAAGATGTTCTCGCCGGTGCATTCGGCGACGAGGCCGTTGCCAGCCCGCATGATCGCTTCGTCGGAGCCGGCCTTCAAGGCTTCAACCTTGGCTAGCGAACTGTTGACGTAATTGCCAGTTGTCTTCGACGCGGGCGGCATGGTGTTGTGGTCGTGGCGCGTCCACGAGGAAATCTTCATGCGCACACCCTTGGTGACAGCATCGTCGCCGAGGTATGCGCCCCACGGGAAACATGCGATCGCGACATCGACGCGGCACGGCATCGTGTTGAGACCCATCTCGCCGTAGCCGTAATACGCCAGCGGTCGGACGTAACAACTCGGAAGTCCCGTCGAGGCCACTGTCGCCTTGCAGGCCTCGACCAACTCGTCGACGGTGTAGGGGATCTCCATGCCGACGATCTTCGCCGAGTTGTGCATACGCACGATGTGGTCGGTCAGCCGGAAAACGGCGGGGCCCTGCGCGGTCTCGTAAGCACGGATGCCCTCGAAGACACCGGTCCCGTAATGGAGTGTGTGCGTGAGTACGTGGATCTGGGCCTTGTCCCAGTCGACGAGCTCGCCGTTCATCCAGATTTTGGGAGTTGATTGAACCGGCATCGTTGCCCCAGTCGTTTAGCTACTAATTGGTATCGGATTCAGCCAGCCACGCGGTTAGCGATTTGGGAACCCATGTCGCTGGTGGTACCGCTAACAGGTTGATCGCATGCGGCACGAATTCGATCTGCGGCCTGGCCCTCGCCTAAGAAATCGAGCATCAGG
>JANWKM010000149.1 GCA_025451395.1 Ilumatobacteraceae bacterium | reverse complement strand
CCTTCGTGGCGGTGTGTAGTCCCACGGGGTGAACGTTCCGGTACGCAGTGCGCTGCCGACTCGTCGGCGGCGGGCTTGATCGGCGAAGACTTCGTGTGTCAGGCGATCGAGGTCCCATCGTTTCGCAACTTCTGCTCGCAGCTCTGCGATCGCCGACGACGACGCTGCCTGATTCGCAAGGTTTACGCGCTCCTGCGGATCGGCAGCGAGGTCGTACAACTGATCCGGGTCGGCCGGGCAATGGATGAACTTCAGAGTTCCGCGGCGGATCATGACGATCGGTGCAATCGAACCCTCGGCCATGTACTCACCGAGCACGGTTCGATCCTTCGACTTGCCTTCGCACAACGGCACGAGTGATTTACCCGCAAGCGGCTCACCGACGTCGAGAGCGGGCGAAACTCCCGCCAGCTCGAGAACGGTTGGCAGCACATCGACGAGCGAGACCGGCGTTGCGACTCGCCGCGCCTCGAATCGTTTCGGCGCGTGCACGATCATCGGAATGCGGCCCGAACCCTCGAAGAAGTTCATCTTGTACCAAAGCCCGCGCTCGCCCAGCATGTCGCCGTGGTCGGCGACCACGATGACCACGGTGTCGTCGGCTGCACCGAGCGATGCCAGCGTGGTGATCAACCGGCCGGTCCAATCGTCGATGTACGAGACGTTGCCCATGTACGCGCGTCGCGCAGTGCGCACGTGCTCCTCGCGAATTTGCGTGCTGTCCATCGCACACGCCTCGCGCAGCCGCACCGTGTGCGGATCGGCTGCCACACTGTCGGCCGACACGATTGGCATCGGAATATCGACACCTTCATATCGATCCCAATACTCCTGGCGAGTCACATACGGATCGTGTGGATGCGTGAAGCTGGCGACCAACAACCACGGCCGCCCATCATCGGCACGCGCAAGATCGTGTAACGCCCGCACCGCGTGATAGCCGACCTCGTCGTCGAACAGCAACTGATTGGTCACCTCGGCGACGCCGGCGCCGACCACGCTGTCCATGTTGTGGTACCACCAGTCGATGCGCTCGCCCGGCTCGCGCCAATCGGGCGTCCAGCCGAAGTCGGCCGGGTAGATGTCCGTAGTGCGCCGCTCCTCGAAGCCGTGCAGTTGGTCGGGTCCGACGAAGTGCATCTTGCCGCTCAGAACAGTGTGATAACCCGCGTTGCGCGCGTAGTGAGCAAATGTTGGGATCGTGCTCGCCAGATACGCGGCGTTGTCGTAACCACGCGTCGCCGACGGCAGTTGGCCGGTCATCATGCAATAGCGCCCCGGCGTACACAGCGGACTGTTGCTGTACGCGGCATCGAACACAACACCCTCGCCAGCGAGCCGGTCGATGTGCGGCGCTTTCGTCGCCTTATTTCCGTAGCAGCCGAGTGCGCCTGGAGTCAGCTGGTCGTACATCACGATCAGCACATTGGGGCGGGATTTCGTCACGTGTCGATCATGCCTGACTTGCGCGCCACTTGGCGACGACAGCTTCCTCATCGAGCGGCATCACCGTGCTCGGTGGACCTGCAGCACCGCGACTATTGACGTCGCGGATGCGCTGGTTGATGTCGCCGACGATGCGCCGCACCGCATCCTCACGACTTGCGGCGGCGATCGCCTCGCGGGCCTCCTCAACTTCCCTGCGTATCGCCAGCGTCGGCGGCAAATAGCTCAGCCGCTCTTCGCGCAGCTTCTTTTTCAACCACCAATCCTCGTCACGATCATCGAGGCCGTCGATCTCCTTGCCCTTGCCGGGAAGGTTGTCGAACTCACCGCGGGCGATTCCTTGGCGGATCTGTTGCTCGATCGAGTTCTCCCAATTGGTCACGACCGGCGCACCCCACTGAAGATGACCGCGACTCGTTCATCGGGTTGTACCTGTTCGCGAATGGCCAGCAGTCCGGCGAGCCCGGCGGTGCCGGTGTGACTGGCGTCGATCCCGGTATTGCGACTGCCAACCTCGTTCGCTTCCAGCACGCGCGACTCGGGAACAACGATCGGCGACCCGTTGCTGTCGGCCATCCCAGCCACCACCGGCAACCAGTCGTAGGTCTCGTCGTCGACGATGCCATCGGCCGCAGTCGCACCGACCGACTCCCACGGCCACATGCAGTCGGCCCAGTGCTCCGCCGCCGACTTCGGCCCACCGAGCGAACGGGCACGCTCCCACGCACGCGACAACGGTGCACACGCCTCGGTCTGCACCGCGTGCAACATCGGTGAGATACCACTCATACGGAAACCGGCCGCCACACTCGCGGCGACTGCTCCCCCGCCGACTTGCACGAACACTCGATCGAACGGCGGGCCGTCGAGCTGTTCGTCCATGTATCGCGCCATTTCCCAACCGATCGTGCGCCCACCGTCGTGACACCACGCGTTCTCGGTTCCCTGCACGCTGAATGGAATGGCACCCGCGGTGACAGCTTCTCGAAATCGATGTACGCACGGATCGCCTGGTGGGTCGGCGGGTCGGCGCGGGCATTCAATCACCGACGCACCCAACGACTGCAGCGTTGCGACAACAACTTGATCGGCTGCCTGTGGCACAAACACGCGGATCGGCCACGTCACCGCGGCCGCCAAGGTTGCAGCGGCGATGGCAGCGTTGCCGCACGACGCGATCGCCAGCGGCGGGCGCTCCGTCCACGTTGCCAGCCCGCTCTCCTCGGCAGCCAGTAGGTGCAACAGGATTGGGAAGAGGTGACGGGCCTTATGGCTGCCGCCGACATTGTGTGTCTCGTCCTTCACCCACACGCCACCGTCAACACCGAAGCCGAGTTCGTCACTCAAGGTATCGGCGCGTTCGAAGGGCGTGGTCACGAAACCGTGACCGTCCACGGCGATGGTGAACGCGTCAATCTCAGCAATTAATTCTGCGCGCCGGCCATCGGCGATGCCCGCGCCGTCCATGAATGCGTCGACCGCGAGAAAACGACGGAAGCCGAGAAATGAGTTCGTCTCGCCGCTCGACCGCAACGGAGCAATGGTCTGCACCAATTGCGGCGCGTGATGACGATCGGCGTCGGTGCTGTTTGCACAGCGCCAGGTGAACGGCTGCGCGATATCGACCGTGCCGCCGCACACGGCGCATTTCCAGCCGGTGATCATTGGCAGCGCGTCATCCGGCAACGCGAGCGTTGAAGTCGGTGATCATCTCGTCCCACACCGGAAGCAGGCGACGGAGGTCCTTCCAGAACGACTGGTGCCGACGTGCTTCGAATAGTTCGAATGGTGTGCCCTGTTGCTCGACCCACGTGTAGTACCCGAGATTGAAGATGCGGTTGCGATCGCGGGCGGTGAGCTCGAGGGTGTTCGCAGTCGGCACGTCGGCGAGGTGCTCGCCCCACACCTGCGCCGCGTCGAGATTGGTGAACCCGTTGCCGAAGTCGCGCGCGGTGATCTTCGTGTACTCGCTCGGATACATCGCCGACCCGTCAGTGGCAACCGTGATGATCGCATCGTCGGCACCGAGACCTAACACCTTCGCCGTAGAGATCGCGGCCAAGACGTTGGCGATGCTGGAGAGGCCGAAGTGCGTCAACGTGTCGATCACCTGACGCGGAACCTGTCGGCGGTCGGCGAGGTGACCGAGGCCATCGTCGCTGTTGAACATCGCATACAGCTGATCCGTGGCGCGATCGCTGATGGCGACCACAACGTCGGTGTTCATCACGTTGTGGATCAGCGGAATGTGCTTGTCGCCGATGCCCTGAATGTTGTGTTCGCCGAAGCCGTTCTCGAGCATCGTCGGGCACTCGAGTGCCTCAACGGCGACAATGCGCGTGTCGTACTCCTCTTTCAATCGGTCACCCGCAGCAATCGTGCCGGCCGAGCCCGTGGCGCTCGTGAATGCCGCCAAGCGCAGATCGCGACTCGACGCGGCCCGCACTGTTTCGAAGACGTGGCCAAGCGCTCGGCCGGTCACTTCGTAGTGCCCGAGGTGATTACCGAATTCGCAGAACTGGTTGAGGATGAAGTTGCCGGGATCCTTCGCCAACTCGTTGCACGCGTCGTAGATCTCCTTCACGTTGCTCTCGGTGCCCACCGTGCGGATGACGTCGTCCTTCGGGTTCTCGCACCACTCGTCGAGCCAATCGAAACGTTCCTGGCTCATGCCCGCCGGCAGGATGGCGACGCCCCGCGACGCCATAATGCGGCTGATCGCAATCCCGCCGCGCGCGTAGTTGCCGGTGCTCGGCCAAATCGCCCGATGGCGGGTCGGATCGAATTGCCCGGTCACGATGCGCGGCGCGAGGCATGCGTAGGCGGCGAGCACCTTGTGCGCGGTGATCATCGGGAACCGGTCACCGAACACGACGATGATCGGGCTCTCGACGCCGGTCAAACTGCTTGGCAGCACCACGTGGTCGGGCACCTGCACGCGTTTTCCGGCGACATCGTTGTACCAGTGCACGCGCCACAGGTTGCGAGCATCCGGTCCGTCCTTATCGGCGTCGCCAACAACAGCAGCGCCGAACGACGACGGGTCGGCCAACTGCCCGAAAGTTGGCAGCGAGATCTTGCGCTCGCGAAAACGTTTGACACTGTTCGCCAGCGCGGTCGCATCGACGACACGATCGGCCAGCCCGAACTGGTTTTCCAGCGCGTGGGCAATCGGGTCTACAACGGGCCGCGTCGTCATGTTGCCATTATGACGGCAACCATCATCTCTGACGGCATGCGTCATCCGATGTCTGCGAGCGCAGCGCTCAGCACCGCGTCGAGGTACGGCTTCAACACAAGCACGGCTGCGGTCGTCAGGTGGTTGTCGTCTCGGTACATCAACAGATTGCCGACGATCACCGGGCAACCGTCGAGCGTGCACACCCAATCGGTCGTCGGTTCGAAGTGTGCGTCGTAGGTCGTGGCGACGGCGAGTTCAGCCGCCAGGACATCGACATTGACGGCGTCTTCTCGCGAAGTGAGACAGTCGGTGACCGACGACAGGTTCTCGGCAAGACAGTCGGGAACTATCTCGTGTTGATCGGGGGTATCACCTAACAGCAAGATCTGGCCGGCGTATGGGCGCATCTTCTCGACGGTGTCGGCGAGGCCCTCCTGCCATACGTCGCCACGCAGATATGTGTAGGCACGCGACGCCATCACGACCAGGTCGGGTTGCTCGCGCTTCACCCAGTCGACAACGTTCTCGCGCCAGCCATCACAGCGTCCGTCACGCAAGGCATTGGCTTGGCTGATCAACGCGGTCGGGCACCCGCTCTTGGTGATGACGTCAAGTCGCCAGCCGTGTTCGTCGGCGAGTTCACGCATCGCTGGGAACCACTGCGCGGCGTGCGAGTCGCCGAACAGCACGATACGCGTCGTCGAGTCAGGGTCGCCATACACGCACTCGCGAGGTACCAGAATCTCGACCGGCAGGTGGCAACCGTTCGAATAGATCTCGGGTTCCTTGGCCTGCGCGTCGAACAGCGGCGGATCGAT
>JANWKM010000148.1 GCA_025451395.1 Ilumatobacteraceae bacterium | reverse complement strand
CGACCTCGGGTTGCGACTCGTCGCCTTGCTCACCATCCCCGCCGGTTTCGGACTCTTTGCTTTGCGACGGCCAATCATCGGGTTGGCGCTGCAACACGGCGAATACACCAGCGCAGATGCGCTGGTCGCAAGCCGCGCGCTCGCCGGATTCGCGCTCGGCCTCGGTGCCTTCTCCGTGTACCTCTTCGCATTGCGCGCCTTCTACGCCCATCGCGATGCGCGCACTCCCTGCTTGATCAACCTCGTCGAGAACCTTCTCAATATCGTGCTTGCGTTCGCCTTGTATCGACGATTCGGTGTCCTCGGCATCGCAGCCGCATTCGCCATCGCGTACGTCGTTGCCGCGCTCTCGACGCTAACCATCCTGGCGCGCAGGATTCCCGGCTTCCCGCTGCGAGCGTTGTTCATTTCGCTCCTTCGCATAACGGTTGCGGCAGCGGTGATGGCGGTGGCCGCGTGGGCCGTCGCCGGCGCGGTTGGTGGAAACGCCGGGGTTGCAGCAGCTGTACGCGTTGGAGTGTCCGGGCTGAGTGGAATTGCTGTCTACGTGGGCATGCTGTGGGTGCTACGCGCGCCCGAATTGCGAGCGCTCCGCAACAGGTTCAGACCAGCACCAGCAAATCGTCTCGGTGAATGACTTCGTGCGCGACATGTGATGGCAGATCGGTAGTGCGTCGACCCTTGATCTCGCGCAACACATCGGCGTCACTGAGTGCCATCCCGCGGGCGACGGTGACACCTGCCAGATCGCGCACTTCAACTACGTCGCCTTCGCCAAAGTCGCCGAACACATCCAATACTCCCGCCGGCAACAACGAGGTGCCGCGCTCGACGAGCGCTCGTCGTGCACCGTCGTCGACGATAATCGCACCCTCGACATTGGTCGCGAAGCCGATCCACAGCTTTCGCGCCGTCAACTTGCGACTGCTCGGCTGGAAGGTCGTGCCCACCGATTGACCACCTACCGCATCAAGCAGCACGTTCGGCCGGGAGGCGTCGGCGATCACCGCCCGTACCCCCGACCACGAGGCCATCCGCGCCGCCGAGAGCTTCGATGACATGCCACCGCTCCCGCGATTGTCGCTCGACGAGGTGGCGGCGACAGACAGCAGCGGGTCGTCTGCCGCGACGACCTCGACCAGTGTCGCCGTCGGGTCGAGGCGCGGGTCGGACGTGAACAGCCCAGGAGTATCCGTGAGCAGCACCAGAACATCAGCCGCGACGTTGTGCGCGACAAGGGCTGCGATGCGGTCGTTGTCGCCGTAGCGAATCTCGTCGCTGGCGATGGCATCGTTCTCGTTCACGATCGGAATGCAGCCGAGTTCGAGCAACTTGACCAGTGTTTGGCGCGCGTGAAGGTATTGCCGCCGATCGACAAAGTCGTGCGGCACCAGCAAGACCTGCGCCGCTACCAATCCGTGACGGGCGAGCGATCGGTTATAGGTTTCCATCAGCCTGCTCTGACCAGCAGCAGAGATGGCCTGCAACGTGGTGACATCGCTCGGCCGGGCGACGAGCCCGAGCGCCGCCACCCCGGCCGATACCGCGCCTGAGCTGACGAGCAACACCTCATGCCCAGCGGTGCGCAGTGCGGCGAGTTGATCGCACAGCGCATCGATGACCCCAGCGTCGATGACGCCGAGCGCATCAGTGAGTGACGACGTGCCGATCTTCGCTACGACGCGCATGCTTACGAATCCTCGCGGTATTCGAAACTGAACTTGGCGATCCACACCGTGTCGCCAGCCGACGCGCCGGAGCGGGTGAGCAGACGTGGTACGCCGATTCGCTTGAGCTGGTGATCGATGTACGAAAGCGCCTCAGGGGTAGAGACGTCGTTGAGCGCCACGATGCGCTCGACCTGGCGACCGACGAGACGGAACTCGTGCTCGCCGATGCGCTCGACCTTCGCTCCGTCGGCGTGCGGGCGAATGATGACAACACCTTCGCTGTCCGGCTCGGCTTGGCGAGCGCGCTGCACCATCGTCGCCAACCGACCGACGAGTTCGCGGATGCCCTGGTTGGTGATCGCCGAGATCTGCTCACCGTCCCAATCGTGCACCGCCGAATCAGTCTTCGTGCCGACGACCAATCGCGGGCGCTCGACGAGCTCGGGCTGATATGCAGCCAACTCTTGCAACAGCACGCGTTGCTGCTCGTAGGGATCGACGCCGTCAATTGCGGCGAGATCGACCATCACCAACAGAGCGCGCGCCCGCTCGATGTGCTTGAGGAATCGATGCCCCAGCCCGCGGCCCTCACTCGCGCCCTCGATCCGGCCGGGGATGTCGGCAACGACGAACTCGGTGTCGTTGAATCGAACGACACCAAGGTGCGGCTCGAGCGTTGTGAACGGGTAGTCGGCGATCTTCGGCTTGGCCGCGCTGATGACGCTGATCAACGTGCTCTTGCCGACGTTGGGGAAGCCGACCAACGCAACGTCGGCCATCAGCTTCAGCTCCAACTTCAGCCACTGTTCCTCGCCATGCTCGCCCTGCTCGGCAAACGTCGGAGCCCGCCTGCGGTTGGAAAGGAACTTGGCATTGCCGCGCCCACCGCGCCCGCCAGCCGCGGCGAGCCAACGATCGCCGTGGTGAGCGAGGTCGGCGTACAACACACTGGTGTACAGATCGGAAACGACCGTTCCTTCCGGAACTGCGACCTCGAGATCTTTGCCACGCTTGCCATGGAGATCCTTTCCCTGGCCGTGCACGCCGTCGGTGGCACGGCGATGCGGATGGTCGCGAAACGCAAGCAACGATGCAGCATTGCGATCGGCGACCAGCCAGACGTCGCCACCTTTGCCACCATCGCCACCGTTGGGTCCTCCGAACGCGACCGGACCCTCGCGACGGAACGACACGCAGCCGGCGCCACCATCGCCGCCGCGTGCGTTCAACTGCGCTTCATCGACGAACCCACTCATAAGTCGTTCCAGGTTACCGGTACCCTTCGATGCATGACCGGGATCGAGGAGCGTGCCGAGCGTTGGGCGGCAACGATGTCGGGCTATTCCTCCAACGACAGATCTGACGGCATCCAGTTTGCTCACGCCGATTCTTGGGCCGGCAGCGGCAGCCAGCTGCTCGTGCCACGAGATGCGCGCGAGGAACGCCAAGCCGCGACGTTGGCGACGCTGGCCACCAAAGCCTTTGGTGGCGGGCAACGCGCGATCGAAGAAGCGCCCGATGCCTGGCGAACGTGTTTCGAGCGCGACCGCGATCGCATCTTGCACGCCACATCGTTTCGGAGGCTCTCGGGTAAAACCCAGGTCTTCGTGTTCCCGGACGATCATCAGCGCACTCGGCTCACCCACGCACTCGAGGTCGCGCAGGTTGCAACATCGGTGTCACGCGCGCTCGGTCTGAACGTCGCTCTGACAGAGGCGATCGCGCTCGGGCACGACTGCGGGCACGGCCCTGGAGGGCACGCCAGCGAGGACGCACTCACGCCGTACGTGCCCGGCGGCTTCGACCATGCAGTGTGGGGTGCGAATGTGACTCTCGTCGGCCTCAATCTGTGCGAAGAAACACTTGACGGAGTTCGCAACCACAGTTGGAGTCGACCGGCGCCGGCCACTCCGGAAGGCGAAGTCGTCAGCTGGGCCGATCGCATTGCCTACGTGTGCCACGACTTCGAGGACGCTGTCGCCGCGGGTGTAGTCACACCCGAATCGTTACCGGCGGTGGTTCGTGATCGCTGCGGCGTCGAACGACGCGAACAGCTTGGTGCGTTCATCTACGGGATGATCGATGCTGCCAAGTTGACCAACCGCATCGGCATGACCGAGGCACCAGCGCAAGCGCTCGCCGAGTTCCGAAAGTTCAACTATGAACGGATTTACTTTCGGCCAGACTCTGTCGCGCAGGCCAACGCCGTCATCGCGCTATTGCGGGCTCTGGTCGAGCACTTCGCCAACAACCCGGCACTACTGCCGGATGTGCACGACCATGCACCAGGAACTGCGGAATCGTTGCACGAAGCAGTTGCCTACGTGAGTGGGATGACCGATCGATTTGCGTGCCGGCAAGCCATCGCCTTGCTCGACTGGCCGCGTGATCAGTTACCGCGCGGAATCGACACGCCCGTCTGAACCTTCACGCACCGGGAAGGACGTCGACGATCTTGCGACCCTTGCGCTCGGCGAACTGAACGGTGCCCTCAGCGAGTGAGAACAGGGTGTCGTCGCCACCGATGCCGACGTTGTTGCCGGGGTGAAAGCGAGTGCCGCGCTGGCGCACGATGATGGTGCCGGCGTTCACTTTGCTGCCGCCGAAAACCTTCACGCCGAGGCGCTGCGCATTGGAATCGCGACCGTTGCGGGTTGACCCGCCGCCTTTTGTCTTCGACATGGCTTCAGTCCTTCTTCTTGCTTGCCGTTGAACTAGATGGCAGTTTGATCGAGGTGACCTCGATGACGTGGTACTTCTGACGGTGCCCATAGCGCCGGCGCTGGTTGGTGCGGCGCTTGTAGGTAAAGCCATCGATCTTCGGACCGCTCGCCCAACCGACGACCTTGGCGGTGACGGAGGCGCCCTTCAACTGATCGGGGGTGGCCAGCACGGTGTCGCCGTCGACCACCAGGACAGGGGTCAGCGAAACGCTGGCACCCTGCTCGGCGTCGAGCAGTTCGACATGAACTTGCTGACCTTCGGCGACGCGGGCTTGCTTCCCGCCAGATGCGATTACTGCATACATAGCCCTGCGATCCTAGCGGGTTGCCGCAATTATTCACATGCGATAGTCCGATCCCTTCCCAGGGTCGATACAGAAGGAGCTGGGTAGCAATCGCCATCAGCTCGCACTCAACACGCCGGAGAGCGTCAGCCTCGACGCGAGGCAGCTGCTCCCCCCAGGCCAGTTGATGGTCAACGTCATCAAGAAGCTCGAGGGCCCAATCGAACCAGTCACCGGGTCGGCATCAAAGGAGTCCGGGACGAGCCGGACTGAAACATTGCTCCCTCTGCTTTCGCTACCCGAACATTTTACGTAGAAGCCGCTACCTTTCGCAGAACCTTCAGACGCCAGACCGTCGAGCGATCCAAGTGGAATGGTCGCGAGGTCGGGAATGACTAGCGAAACCGTTTGACCGTCGTCGGTTATTGCGACGGACATAGAACCACCGAAGTTCTGACACGCCGCCTCGTTATCCTTGAAGCCTCGACAGTCGCTGCCCGTGAGAGAGCCGGAGTAGTCACCTGCGCGAGGACGCAGAACTTGAGCCGTGGGCAATTCAAACACCCGACTCATCGTGTCGAGGTCGCTCTGTAGACGGCTCTGATCATCCTTGAGCCCGTCTATCTGGCCGGACAAATCGTCGGCGTTGTCACGAGAAGACTGCTCCGACGCAGCGAGAGCCTCTTGCGTTCCCTCGAGTTCGGCCTGCTTGTCATCCCGCTGGCCGGACAACGACGCGGTCATCGCGATCGCGAAAACTGCAGCCGCGACCAGCGCAAGCGAGAGTACGGCAGCTGTGACCTTCGCTGACTTGGGCCACCTGGGGGTTGCCGCGCTTTCCGAGTTTGTGCCATCGTCAACGCGCATTTGTCCGCTCCGTAACTGAGTTGTGTCTGACGCCGTTGCCGTCAAAATCGTAGCCCAGGGGAGTTGCGTGCGGATTAGGCCAACAAGTCGTGGTCGATAACGACTCCCCGACCAAGACAATTCG